>JBGTAD010000001.1:0-3324 GCA_041750055.1 Candidatus Absconditabacterales bacterium
TACAATCACTCAAGACAGAACAACAAGGCAAAAAAGCTGAACTCCAACTCCAGCTGAATCAACTCAGCGGAGAAATTGCTACGGCACGTCAAGAATATCAAATCGCACTGTGACAGTCTGGTGACGATCTCTCTGATACACTCGCCTCATACGAGTCCGATATCAGGAGTGCTATCCAGCAGTATCAGACCACCAAGACCAAGATAGGAGAATGACTGGATACCATGGATTATCTGTTTGGGGTCACGGACAAATACAAACAAGCACGATGAAGACTGTACCTGTGAGCCAAAGACCTGTGATGACTCAATACTACTCAACAGACGCTCTTGACGCTGATAGATCGCTACAGAACATCACAGGATGTAACACTTCCTACGGATCTAAGCTCTGAGACCTACGATATCGCATCACTCAAGAGTACTTACGCTCTCCTGCTCACACTGATCAAAGACATCCAGACCTGGATACCTGGAGCATACAGCGTCGTGACCAACAGTATCGCGGGATCCAATTTTTCTCAGCAGGATATTGATGGATATAAAAACTCTGTCAATCAGTTCAATAGCTCGCTGGATAGTAGCTTCAATGGGTTGCAGAGTGATTATAATCAGCTACTCGCTATCCAATCTCGTGACGAGGCCCTCTCATCCAATACTTCGAGCCTAGCATCCAAAAAAAACACCGTCAACAAACTCCTGACTCAATACGTCCAAATATGGAACCAACTCAACCAACTCGATGCAAGTTACCAACAACAGATCCTAACCAAACAGACCGAACTCGCTAGACAGTCAGGTCAAATCACACTCAATCAACAAAAACTCGAAGAAAACAAAAACTGACCTAGTTCACAAGCTGTCAAACAACAACAGCTCCAAATACAACTCCAAGAACTATCAGTCAAACAATCTCAAAACAATCTCAAAGACTATCAAATCATAGCACCTTTTGATGGAGTCATCGAGAAAATAGATTTCAAAGAGCAAGAGCAGCTCATGGGTACCAAAAAATACGTCACCATCACCAATCCCGACAGATACCAAATCGATGTCAATCTCGATCAGATCGATATCGTATATATCAGTGCTGGGCAGCCAGTTTCTATCGTGCTATCATCCTTCCCATCTGTGACACTCAGCGGAGTCGTAGAGCAGATCTATCGTATCCCTGTGATAGAGAATAATACCGTCTCGTATACGGTCTCAGTATCATTTGTTACATCAGGTATGAATTTGTTCCAAGATATGTATGGTACGGTCTCATTTGTATTTGAAAATCAAAACAACGCCAACATCAATCTCATCCCACTCAAAGCAATCCAATATGATACCTGATCTGCATTGCCCTATGTCCGAGTCCAACAAGACACAGAATATATCAAGACTCAGATAAACATCTGACAGACTGATGGTCTCATGATACAGGTCAGCTCTGGGTTGAATCTATGAGATCGCGTAGTCGTCTCTCCATATACTCCTCAGACGATAGAGACCAGAAGATTCGGCCCTCCAAGAGGCGGACAGAGATAGTAGAGGCGATCACGGATCACCATGAACGTCGTGTTGTAGATGCAGACCTCTCTACCTAATCCTACCTTTACCTCCCCCTCGTTCGATTTTTTTATTCTTGGACAGGCCAAGTGCCAGTCCCTACCTTATACCTGTTACTTCTTCTGATATGCTCCATCTCTCCAACATCGTCAAATCATACACGGTCGCCTGACAAGCTCAGCAGGTGCTATTCGGCGTAGATTTGGAGATCAATACTGGTGACTATGTAGCTATCATGGGACGTAGTGGTAGCGGCAAATCCACTCTGATGAATATCATTGGGTTGATCGATACGTATGATGGAGGTTCGTATACGTTCGATGGTCATCAGGTAGGCAAACTCTCCGAATGACAAAAAGCTCATATCAGAGGCAAAAAAATCTGATTCGTATTCCAGTCATATAATCTCATACCAAGACTGCCAGTGTGGTATCAGGTTTCTTTACCGTTGTTTTATGTGGGGATCAATTCTCATGATAGGAGACAACTAGCTATCCAAATGCTCGAACGCGTATGACTCGAGACCATGGCAGACAAGCTCCCCAATCAGCTCTCAGGATGACAGCAGCAGAGAGTAGCTATTGCTAGAGCTATCATCAGCAATCCAGAATTTATCCTCGCAGATGAACCCACGGGAGCACTCGACACGACCAGTAGTACGCAGATCATGGACATCTTCCAATCACTCAATACAGAAGGCAAGACCATCGTCATGATCACTCACGAGCAGGATGTCGCAGCTAGAGCCAAAAAGACGATCTATCTAAAAGATGGATTGGTCGTAGATTCTCTATAAAAAAACTTCTCCAACAAGAAAAAAGGGAGAAAACTGACATCATTCTACAGACCGCTACCAATACTGATCGTTATGTCAGAGAGTAGCATGTATCACGAAACATCGACAATCTAAAAAAACTGCCAGAAATCTTGATCACGAAAGATCTTATTGCATAAAAGCACGAGTATATGAGCTACATCGATTGATAAATTCTGCTTGTGATAACTCCTTGGCAATATAATTGACCAGATCAACTTGTGTGGAAAATTTCATATTATTTTTCATCATAGCATTGACTCTTTCATTGACCTTGGGATGATCAACCAAACTACTAGCAAAAGCTTCTCACCACTTATCTCATACGAGTCTATAGTTTGATATACTATCATTGAGTCTATTTCCCGATAATTTTAGATGGTTTTGGATATATTTCTCACATCACAATACGATCCTCAACAACACCGACTGCCAAGAAGTCATAATAGAATAGACATCAGAAAGGTATTCTCAAATTTCATCAACAGTATAGCTAGTACCGTCTGGAAATAAGTGTGATTTAATATCTTGTTTGACTTTGTTTGAAAGGTTGTTATAGTATTGATTGCACATCTCATTAGCCAGAACTGCACAAATAATCAACCTCAAGATCTTCTCATCTTGGATAAATATAGTAGACATATCTGTGCCTAGTCCAATCTTAGTAATATAATCCTGTATCTTACGCACATCGATAATAGGAAAAGAATTTTGATGAGCAAACGCACAGATACCATACGCGCCATCAAGTCATCCATAGGTAGTGTAATAAGCTACTATTTTCTCCTCCTGGATAATAGATGTAACCGGATAGATGACTAGTTCATGAGACATCTGGTATCTCAATAGACTGCCCACCAGACATAGGTTGCACCAATATGCCTAGTAAAACATCAGGGACCCAGGGTTTCATCTGGAGCAACAATGCAATCGCTTTTTTTGAACTCACGATATTCT
>JBGTAD010000002.1:0-17971 GCA_041750055.1 Candidatus Absconditabacterales bacterium
ATCTGTATTGTTGGGAGTAGATACCAGTAATGTGGTAACCGTGACCGGCGTTCCATTATCTGAGATCACAGATTGGGAGGTTGTTATTTTGGGTTGTGTAATACCGTTGTTGAGCAGTATTTGCTCTAGAGTAGATGAGAGCACTGAGATGTTTTGTAAGTCAGTGATTTTAAACTCCATACCACCGGTAAATTGGATAGACAATCTCGCATAACCAAAGAACATATACAATGATGCGATCAACAGCACACCTCAGCTGATCAGCCAAAGCTTAGCATTTGCAATAATAGAAAACGGTCTCATAGGATCAAACAAGAGAAAAAAGAATAAATAATATGCGTCATAGATAGCGAAATATCCGTACTGATGCAAGTGATTTTGCATCAGGAGCGTATGATTCGATATAATCAGTACTCAAGTAGGCCGTCAGTATACAGAAAATTACACATTGAAAACGGCTGTGAAATTCGATACCAGTGACAATACTTATTTATTTTACAGCCTCATTGTTTCATATTATCATAACAGCTATATACCATGTCTCTGCTACAATTCATTGTCATCATCGCTAGCGTTGTTTTTCTCATTTTTGCTCTGGATCTGTATCAGAGAAAGAAAATGAATATCCTTCATATCATCGTATTTGTAGGAGGATCAATATTGATGATCCTCTTCACGATCAATGCTGAATTTCTCAATAAATTTGGTCAGTATTTTGGTGCTGCAAGAGGCGCAGACGTATTAGTCTACATCAGTGTAATCATTTTGATGTATCTATATTTTGAGTTATTGAATACATCTGTCAAAGATGATTATCACCTCACCAATCTTGTTTCTCACATCTCTACCCAGAAAGCCTACGAAGAATATGTAGACAAGATACACGGATATACCAACCAATCTGAATATGACGAATACATCTTTTTTGTGAGAGCATATAATGAATATAAAACGATCTGAAGTGTTATTGATCAGATTTTTGATGCTGGTTTTGGTAAGATCATGATCGTAGATGATAGCGGTCGCCACCAATTTCACCAACTCATCACCGAAAAACAACATCAATACCCCAACAAACTCATCATCCATATCCAACATGCTATCAATAGATGACGTGGTGGTGGTGGTGCAAGCCTCAAGACGGGACTTACATTCCTACGTCAATATGGGGACGAATTGAATATCAAACGAGTCGTAGGATTTGATGCTGACGACCAGATGGATATCGCTGATATGAAGACATTCATGAAATATCTCCATCAAGTTGAACAAGGCAAGGCTCCACCTGTCGAAATATTATTAGGTTCCAGATTCGTGACAGGCGGTAAAGCACACAATATACCACTAAGTAGACGTATTGTATTATTCGGAGCCAAATTCATCACATATCTATTCAATCGCATCTGGATCAGCGACTCGCACTGTGGCTATAGAATCTACTCGCTACATGCATCACAGGTGATCACGATCATATCTGACGGAATGGTCTACGCCAACGAACTCAATGATGAAATCAGACAAAAAAAGCTGAGCTTCGTCGAGCTACCAGTGAATATCAGGTATACAGACTATAGCCTGTGAAGAGGCCAAAGAAGCAGCAATGCCATCAAGATCTTGATAGAACTGTTATACAGAAAGTTGTTTTATAGGTAGAGTTATGTGTTGTAATGTGTTGTAATGTGTTGTAATGTGTTGTAATGTGTTTGAAGAGGTGTTTGAAGAGTGATTTTATAATAACTAGACAATACACTTATACCATCACGAATGTTGTCATCACCGCCATGTTACATCACTCAGGTTCAACCCATTTTTATTGTTCACTCATTCATCATGCTATTGGTTTATATGAGTTTATATGATGCAATCGGTGCGCTGATAGATGTGGTCAATATAAGTATGAGTTCGTGAATACTAGACAAACAACTGTTTATATAACATGATGCATACGTATCGATATTTTTCTCTTGTTTTTTGATAAAATAAGCACTATATGAGACATACTTTGACACAAGTAGGCTCGCGAACCCAAAGAAAGCATTCGTGAATAGGTCTCATATACACATATTTTCCGCTCCAACACGACTCATTGTCAGATTTTGTTTTTTGATACTATATAGAGCATATCATGATCGCTATCGCACAGCATACACGACGCCTTTTCGTGAGAAATCAATACCTCCATATACGAGTGATAGTAGGGATACTAGGCATCGTCAGCAGCACCATCATCGCACAGCTTGCTATCAACTACCAATCCAAAGTAATTATCGACTTTGGAATGAGTATTATCGAAATCTGGTGAGTACTGATTGTACTATTTGTCGGGTCATCGTTCTTGGATCATGAAATAAAAAACCAGACTCTTCCTGTGATATTCAACCACTATCCATCCAAAAGCGGCTATTTCATAGGTAGATATCTGTGACTACTAAGTCTACGACGGAGTATTCGATGATGTATGGTGGCCGTCTTTTTCATCACAATGAGTCTGTATGGTTTGAGTATTGATAGTACTATCTTAGCATCTGTGTGGACTATAGCGCTCAAGATTAGTATCCTTTTAGCCCGAGTCATGCTACTGAGTACATGTAGTAGTCCGTTTGTGACGTTTGTAGCTAGTTTGGTGATCTATTTGGCAGGACATAGTATGGGATTTGTGGTGTTTTATCTCACGCAGTTTCAGGAAGCATCTGTGACGACTGAGTATCTCGTGACGGGATTGTATTACCTGCTCCCTAATTTCTCTGCACTTAGTATCAAAGATCAGCTTTTAAATCCCTTTTTGCAAATCAATCTGCTAGACATCATGCGACTCACCATGAGTAGCCTAGCGATGATCATCCTTTTACTCATGGTGAGTGTGTGGATTTTTGAGCACAAAGAGATACAATAAAAGAATAACGGATTACGGATTACGAAAAACTCATTCCTATAATCAAATTTCCCCCTTCTCCCTTTATCCCTGCAGGTCTGACGGGGCAGGCAAGGGGGACCACATCGCCATGGACTGATATGATCCATCTCTCCAATCACTACTTCCCAATCACTACTTACTATTCACCAATAACTATTCACTATTTTCCATGATCACTATCAACGAATCTTTCTGTTGTATCAACTGCAACAGATCCGTACCCAAGGCATCTGCAACATGTAGAAACCACTGCCCGTATTGTTTTATATCGTTGCATGTAGATAAAGATATTCCGTGAGATAGGAAAACATCCTGCCACGGTATCATGATACCCATCGGATATGAGATGAGACATAGTGAGATCAAGATCGTATTTGAATGCACTCAATGCGGCAAAACCCATCAGAACAAAAGAGCCCAAGATGATGAAATCATAAGCTTAGATCAACTCATCAAAGAGCATCGCGACCAAAATCCCTTGCATCGAGCTAACAAAACCATATAAGAAATCTTAAATTTTGTGATTCTTTTATTTTGTTGATTCTATTTCATACTTATGATCCAACAAACACTCGTCGTACTCAAACCAGACACTATTGGCCGCTCTATTGTTGGAGAAATTATTAGCAGATTCGAAAGAGCTGGACTACATCTCGTATGACTCAAAATGGTAAACGCGGATAAAGATTTCTTAGAAGGTCATTACGAAGGTATTGGCAAACTAGGATCTAGAAAAGGTCAAAAAATCCTGGATGACGTCGTACTCATGATGATGAAATCACCACTCATTGCTATGGTGCGAGAGGGTGTCGAATCAGTAGATTATGTCAGAAAACTCGTAGGATCAACAGAACCCAAATCAGCTCTTCCTGGTACAATCAGAGGAGACTACGCTCATATCTCTTATGGATACGTCGATGCGGTAGCTGACGCAAATCTTTACAATCTGATCCACGCATCTGCAACACTCGAAGAAGCTGAGCAAGAAATACCGCATCGATTCACATGAAATGAGTTGTTTTCTCACAAACCACTCAACTCAGCATTCACGAGATAAGTATTAGACCAAGTTCATGTGTATCAAAAAAGTATTATTTATATTTATTCTTTCTCCTCAGTATCAAATCATGAAAAAAAATATTCATCCACAGTCTTTTCAGACACAATTCTACTGTATCAACTGCGAAACTACTCATACTATCTGATCAACGATAAAATCGGACGATGGTCCAGTCAAGATAGAAACTTGTAGTCACTGCCACCCTGCATATAACAAAGGTCAGGTAATCATAGAAACCAAGAGCAAAGGAAGACTCCAAGCATACGAAGAAAAACTTGCAAGGATGAAAGCTGCTCAAGCAAAATAAAAATTTTCAACAAAGTGTTTCAAAAAACAAAAATCTGACCTCTATCACCTATGAGATGAGTGTCAGATTTTTTTTCTGCTTGATTTTTGGGTCACGGATATGTAGCACTTATATCGTACAGGTGCCAGACAAAAAAGCAAGGCACTAGACACAAGAATAAAAACAGGATACGAGATATTTCACCATTATCGTTTTGGTTTTTATTCTCGAACAGGCCAAGAATCAGTTCCTATTTTTTTATTCCGCCTCGGCGGATCTACGCTATCGCTTCGACCTTTTACCTTCTACTTATAACTTTTCTCATGTCTACTCGTGCATTCACTTCTGACGTTGCTCAGCTGATCAAACTCGTCACTCACTCCGTGTATTCCAATCAAGAAGTCTTCCTAAGAGAGCTGGTGTCCAACGCATCTGATGCTCTTGCCAAAGTCAAACTCAAATCGCTCCAAGAACCTGACTATCTGTGAGATCATACCGACCTACGTATCAGCATCGATGTTGATACAGAAGCTAAAACACTCACCATCAGCGATACAGGAATCGGTATGACTCAAGACCAAGTCATCGATCATATCGGTACGATCGCCAAATCTGGAACCAAAGAACGACTCACCCAAATTCAAGAAGCACAAAAAAACGCTGAACACGGTCTGATTTGACAGTTTGGTATTGGGTTTTATAGTGCGTTCATGGTAGCAGATCGTGTCGTATTGGAGACCAAGTCCAACGAATCTCCAGAAGCAACATACCGAGAATCTACTGGTGAATGATCATATGAGATCAAAAAAAGTAAAAAAACGACCAGATGAACGAGTATTACGCTGTATTTGAATGAAGCTTCACACGAATTTGCTCAAGAATACCGTATTCGCTCATTGATCAAACAGCACTCCAACTACGTGATCTATCCGATCATGATGAAAGAAGCTGAAGATACATCTGAAGATAAAGAAGATAAGAGCAAAACTAAAGAATACCAGCAAATCAATGACGGGATAGCGCTCTGGAACAAGGCTAAATCTCAAGTCAACGCAGAACAGCTCAAAGAATTCTACCAATCACTCAGCTATGACATGAATGATCCATTGGATCATATTCATCTAAACATAGAGTGAGTAATCAATTATAAAGCACTCTTATTCCTCCCTAAGGGTCCTGATATGAGTGCGATGATGAGAGGATGATCAGATCAAGAATATGGGCCAAAATTATATGTCCAGAACATTCTCATCATGGAACAATGCAAAGAACTCTTGCCTGTGCGGTTACGTCGAGTCAAAGGAGTCGTCGAGACTTCTGATCTCAGCCTCAATGTCTCTCGCGAGATCCTGCAAGCAAGTCCTATCATGACCAAGATCCAATCGAGTCTGATCAAAGAAGTCCTCAAATCTCTAGAATATGCCAAAAAAGAAAAACCTGACGCCTATGCTGAACGGCTGACGAACTATGGTAAAATTCTCAAAGAAGGAATCCATTATGACCAAAGTAATAGAGAACAGATTGCAAGTCTCATCACATGGAATCATACCGCAACTGACACGATGATCAGTCTGGATGAATATATCGAACAACAAGCAGCTGTCAGATCACGTGACGGATCAAAGACACTCTTGTATCTCACTGGCCGCTCTGTGAACGATGTACAGCATAGTCCTTATCTCAAACCGTTCGTCGACCAAGGGATGGACATCCTCCTCATGACGGATCCTATCGATGAGTGGGCAGTCGCTGCATTACCGATGTACAAAGACTGGAAATTCGTGGCTATCACATCTGATGAAGCTAAGAAACTCCTGCATACGACAGCCTCTCAAGACAAACAAGATGAAATCGCTACCAAAGAAAAAGAGAACAAAGATTTCTTGAGTCGAGTCGTCACGGCGGTAGGATCAGACAAAATCGAAGCAGTCAGACTTACTCATTCTTTGGGAGATACGATTGGACTCTTGGTGACCAAAGATGGCGACATCAACCCTCAGATGCAGCAATATCTCAAAGCCATGGGACAAACAATCCCTACGCAGAAAAGAATCATGGAACTAAATGCTGACCATCCTCTCGTACAGCGCATGATGTCACTATATCAGTGAGATGCTCACGATCCCAAACTCGTCGACCTTGTCAGCTATACCTATGACCAAGCTATCCTCAACGAAGGATGACAAATTGATAATATCCATGCATTCATCCAGAGAGTGAACGGATTGATTGGGTAGAGGAATACAAAATAATCGCTATGAGGACTATCATCATTGCGAGTGAAACGCGGCAATCCAGGATCACAGGAAGAGATTATCTTATCATCAGCAAGATTTTTTTCTCCTTGATTCATCTCATGCAGATCGATACAAAAAGGATCAGATTTTTGTTTTCTTTTGGATTACTATTATGTTACGCAAACAACAACATCGCCATACTGCTTCTCGTTATTTTGTACAAAGTATTATTTTGATCGTCTTGTTGGCTATCGTGTGACGACGAGTGTGGAAGCTCCCAGTCCAGCTCCCTACTGCTCTCACTATTAGACAAGGAGATACGCCTAGCTCAATTGCTCAGCAGCTTTGACGATTTGATGCTACGAGGCTCAAGTTACAACTCAGATTCATACCCCAAACCCTCAAACCACTACAAGTAGGAACATATCAATTCTCTGGGAGTCTGTCTATGAGTCAATTTATTCAGACAATCAATCAGTGACCAGCAACCAACTATGTTCGTGTCACACTACTGGAAGGACGATCTATCTACGATATGGATGTAGCACTGACCAAGGGAGGATTTGCAGAGGCAGGAGACTATATCGATGCTGCTACTGACCCATCGCTGATCAGCGTATTATCTAACACCTATCCATTTCTCCAAAGCTCTGTACTAGGACAAACTATCGATACGCTTGAAGGATTTTTGTATCCTGACACGTATTTTATTGATATGTCCAAACCAGCTCTGGAGCAAATCATCAACTTACAATTACAAAATTTTGGTGAAAAAATCCGAAGCCCCTATTTAGCATGATGAGCATCCAATCTCTCTGTGAGACTCAGTACAGATGGATATAATAGAGTAGATTTGAATCCATATCAAATGCTGATCCTTGCTACAGTGGTAGAAAAAGAGGAAAGAAATGCTGACAACAAACCCACGGTAGCGTGAGTATTTATCAATAGAATCCAACAAGGAATGAGGTTGGATGCGGATATTACACTGTGCTATGGACTCAAACAACCATACGAGATCTGTACGCCTGCATTTATTGCTCAGGGTATTTACGACACTAGCAATCCATACAACACCAGACAACAAAGCTGACTCCCACCTACGCCTATCGCCAACCCTTCATACAAGAGTGTCGATGCACTCGTCAATTATAAAAAAACAAACAATCTTTTTTATCTTCATGATACTAAATGACGTATCTATTATGGCGAGACGGTCCAAGACCACAATCTCAACAAAAGTAAATACCTCAATCAGTAATTTTAGTAAGGTTTTTTGTGTTCATTAGTAAAATATGTATGATTATTCTGGATTGTTTAACTATCCAGTATATGATCATGACACATATTCACCTCACAAAGACTCAGCGACTACAGCTACAAACTATTGGGTTACAAGAAGCAAAGAAACAAATCCTGCTCATTACAGGGTGTTTTTTGGGTGCTGTCGCGATCACGTTCGGTAGTCAGCATATGGATCAGATTCCTTTGCTTTCTTCTAATATATTGGAAGCTCGAAAACCTCTACCCGATATCGTCATCCAACGCGATGGGTCAGACATGATTATTCGCACCCGCGATGCTATTACTCCTCATACCTGGCTACAAGTCAACCTCTCTTATGATCCTCTCCATATCACTCTCAATCCTAGCATAATCGGATCGGATGGTGTCATGACAGTATCTACAGCTACCACAGGGCAGGCAACGATACAGCTGTATCATCCAGAGAGTCTGCTAAATACACAAATACTCATGAGAATTCGTGGTGCATACGGGCAGTCTCGTCAATATGTCAGCATTGGACAGATATCATTTGCTCATCAAGTAGGTGTATTCGAAGCGATTCCATTCAGCTCTATACAAGACCAATAACGATATCACGTATATATTGTGATTATACTCTCTTGTTTACTTATTTTGTGATCTGTCATTATCCTATGAAACGTAACCACTCCATATCATCACTCCTCCTATGAATCATCGTGACTATTACGATGGGTTTTTCTCTCGCAAGAGCTGATGTGACCAGTTTTCAAGTAGATGTTAAACCTGATGCTTTTGGAGCGAGTGAGACCGTAGATTTGATCATCACCGCCAAAGATATCGACGGGAATACTGTCAAAGATAGTAATGCAACTATTCTCATCGATCTGGTATCAGAGAATGGTTGATTCGTGAGCGAGGAAGATTGGACCAAACCAGCAAACGGAACGTATGACTTCGTCGCTGCTGACCAAGGGACCAAGACCTTCTCCAAAGCACTTTCGATCAAGAAAGAAGGAAAATACAAGATCATCGTCTCGGATATCCTGGATGCACAAGATAGCGTCCTCGCTCAGTCCGAGCGTATTGAGTTTAGCTACGATCCCGTATGATCATGAGGCATCCAAGAAATCATGATCGATCATAGCGGTCCAGTCAAACAAGGAGAACCCCTGACGATTAAAGTAATGACGGATGATACCGTCAGTTCTGTACTCCTCAAGCTTTCTGACTCACTAGAGTTTCCTATGGACAAAATCAAAGATGGAGAATTTAGTAAGAAAACCGTCATCGAAGATGTGGGATCGTACTCCATCAGCGCAACTATCAACAATAACGGGACACAATCTACTATTACTGATCTAGGAACACTAGAAGTAACAGAATGACTGGGGGTAGCTCAGATCAAGATCGTGAGAGACAACGTAGACAAAACAATGCTAACCATATCATGGAAGGCTCTATGAACTGCATCATCATACACGATCCAGTATGGATTTGATCAAAACAATCTCAATCAGTCAGGCACCAGCACAGGGACACAAATCATTCTGAGTAATATCGATCAAACGAAAGCATATTATTTCAAAATCACTCCACTCTCTGAAAACTGAGAAGAAGGAACATCATCTGAAATTATTATATTCGAACCTACTCATAACTCGGCAGGTGACTGCAGCATCCAATCTATCCCATACACTATCGAAAATATGGGAGGCCAGTATTTTCTGGTACGAAATCCTATGGATGGAGTCACGGAATACACAATCTATAAAACCGACATCGAACGTGGCAGCATGAACCGTTCACAACTCACTCCTTCAGACTTCCAATCTATTGGTACGACATCGGACACCAGATTTTCTTATCCTTTTGATGCGAATGCAACGACTGATCAATATGCGTACTTCGCTATCCATGCCTCATGTGTCGATGGTAATCTGGTAGATGTATCTGCATCCAAGAAAGTAAAAGTCTGACCTGTAGAAGATATGCTCTTGATTCTTTTGATCGCTACGTTTGGATATGGAGTGTATCAATTGCAAATCATGACGAGAGCTCACGAATAGTACATAATACATAATGTCAGAGACACCGGACAAGATATTTTATTTGTTTTGATATTGATCTTCTTATCGCTTGGTATCAACTATCAGTCATCAAAGGGCAATGAGAATCGCAAATTAATGCGAATTTTCTGATAGACGCATCACAGCAAAATGAAGTAAGAGACTATCTAAACACACTTAAAATCGTCGTTGTATCTCTATCATCGTATACATGAGAGGCTTGATGATTTGGAGACGTCGGTTTGATGATCCAGTTACCTCATGAAATCACTAGTGAATGGATCACCAACAGTAGTGATCCAGCACAGTGTGCAATGATCTATGCATGACTTGGAGTAGCTATTATAGCGGCAAGAAGCGTTTCGTGATCTCGAGATCCAGCTACAGGATTTACGCAGATGCAGGCTATTATCACCCAAGTCCAAGCAAAAACCCAAGAACAACAAGCACAGACTGCCCAGATAGAACAGGAAAGACAAAAAATGTTTCAAGATCCTCGTTATCAAAAACTTCAAGAAATGATAGTACAAACTATCAACGATATCGATGAATTACAACAAAAGACCTCAGGAACGATCAGTCCCATCAGTCTCAGAGATCTCAACAACCAACTTGAAGACCTCAAAAAGCTGAGAATGGGTACCAATATAGACAAAATTACTGATGCGCTTGAAATCATCTTTGGTTTAATGGAGCGTATTGATCTAGAGTATTTGGAAGTCCAAAAAGAGCATGAAGTAGCTATTATGAAAGATTCTTTGATTTCAGATACGGATGTCGTGGGAGAGTTAGATAAATACAATAAGGCTCAAAAAGTACAACTTGCTGGTACGAGTAAAAACGCCGAAGATCACTATTATATCTTTTTTTGAAAATTATGAATTTATCAAAAATTTCTCACTAAAGAACTATTCGGGAGATTACAAAAAGTTACAGATATCTTATATAGTATATTTGATTATCTGGAGCTATTTGTCATCATGATACTACTGATTAGCATTGTATACATACGACTTTATCCACTTATTATCATCTCAGCAGACACATCATCCATCTATCAGTCTATGATCGGATGGGGAGTGCTGGGAATGTCTACTACGATTGTAAGATTCATGAGAGGAAAAAAACCTATACCACTGTTGATCTTATCATGAGTCCTTATTTTTCTATATTTTTATCTTTTCAATTTGGTTGTGATACACATCGCATTATAATTACATGATAATCGCAATGACAGCCACAATTTCTGGAAAACAGCTGCTCTGGTTATAATATTCTCCATACCTCTTCACCACTTTCTCTTGATATTAGATGTATTTTTATTATTAAGTCAATCTTATTTATCGTTGTGCGATTACCATGCGGACTATTATCAGAAGAACTCTACTTATTTTCATCGGTATTGTGATAGCATTTTTTTTGTATAGTCGAATCGACCCCCAATGAGCAAACAAGCTTATTTCAGCCATCAGAGGTAATTCTTGATCTATCCAAAATGATGTCGTAGTAATAGACCCAACCTCTTCGGGTAGTACGGTATCGGGTAGCATTGTATCTGGTAGTACGACTAGCTCTTCTGGAGGAGTCATCATATCATCTGGCACAAGCGCTGACACAGATACTGGGAGTTTTTGGTGACGGATCTGGGGAGAGTCAGAGACAGCAACAACAACCTCCACATGAATCAATACTAGCACATGATCTAGCTCTGGCTCGATATCTGGATCTGGCTTGATATCTGAAACCGGACTCATAACAACCTGATGAATGATACCAATGTCGAGTGGTAATGTTGCAGGTACAGGAGAATCTTGAGACATTCTCGATCCTAACAATTCTAACGAATGAAAATCTGAAACTTCATCGAATACTTCATCGAATACCATAGTCACACAGACAAACGTACCCACCACAAACCGCACGACCTCACAAACCATTACTCGTACGATCACTACTACCACTACTACTAGAGCACATGATGGCTCTATCGTGTATACGTTTGATAATCAAAATAGAAATACACTCACCCAGCAAGACATCGAAGATACTAAACAACTATTTTCCCAATTGATTGATTGAGCTCAGACAAACTACTCAGAAACAACGATGATTACCTCATTTGTATTGACGAATATCTGCTGAAACATCGCATGTACAAGCGATCGTCCCAACATTCAGCTACGTGGAAACGGAACAAGACCTTCATTTGTAGAATTCACTCGATATGATAATGCGAACGCATCCACACAATACACCAATCGCTCAGATATCCGTATCGTACAGATCAATAACAACTCATGGATAGCGTACCTAGCCATATCTAATGGCGGATCATTAAGTTGTAGTCAATCAAATCAAAAAAATCTGACTTCTGTAAATGTCCGCTATACTGCGACTATTAATAACCAAACCGTACAATGAAGCACTATGGGAAATAGCTGCAATCAATAATACAAGAACCTTAAATCAACACATCTAAGGCCATGAGACGCGAACTCATGTAAAATCCCAAGAAAAAATAGAGAGATTCTCTTACAATTCCCTCAAAAAGGTATCTATATTAGCTTGAAACCAATCTGACACTTAGCTATATTGTGTCAGATGTTTTTTATTTTTCATAGTTTTGTTTTCTCATGATAGAAAAAATTAAAGGACGTTCTCGACTCCTTGCATCAATTGTTGCTCTCAGCACATTCATTATAGTATTTGTGGGATACACAACCAATCCAGAAACTGGTGTTTCATCCATTGGTCTATCACTTCAAGGTGTCCAACAATTTAGAATGTGACTAGATGTAGCTGGTTGAGTCAAACTCACGTACAAGATTGACTATAGCAAATACGAACAACTGTACACCAATCCTACAGAATTGGATGCAATGAAAACTATGGCTGAACGTATTGTTCTCAACAATATTGATAGCAGGATATCCAAACTAGGAGTAAGTGATTACAATTCATACTCCCAAATACTGAACGGTGAGGATTATATCGTGATAGAGATTGGTGGGATATCTAATATAGACCAAGCAAAAGAACTCATCGGTAAAACGGTAGAGTTAGAATTTAAACTTCAAAACACAGAATCCGCAACTCCAGAAGGCATTGCTCAGAGAAAAGAATTTGCTAATCAGCTCATCAGTAACGCTGTAGCAAATCCTGACGCATTCTCTCAGCTTGCTGTTGGTAGAAGCTCTGAAGACATCTATACTAATACCTTCTCATGAAGTTCTCTGGCGCAGTTGCCCGAAATATATGCTCAAAACACTGCGATCCTAGATTCACTCAAAACTGGAGAAGTATATAAATTACTCCTAGAAGGATTGTATATGAGTCTCCCATCAGCAGATGAACAATGAAACCCTACAGTAGAAACTCTTAATGGATATACTATTGTCAAACTCCTGGACAGAAAAACGGTAGAACTTGATACGATTAGTCCTGAAAAGATCGCGAGTCTATCTAGACAATTCTCGCTGCCTTTGGAATCAAGTGTTATTACTACATCGATCCAAACAGCACCTGGAAATGTAAGCTACGATAGTCCTTCATCATCACTTTTGTATAATTCTGGAACAGTATTTAGTGGTGAGACTGCTAGTGATGTCGTCATATACCGCATCAACAAACCCGTACTGATATGAAAATCATCACAAGAATTAGAATCTGCTCAACTACAATTTAAACAAATAGAATCTCAACTCATCTCATCTCTCAATGCCGGACAAAACGCTAGCGACAACAGCGGAGCAACGATGGTATTCTCATGATGGACGAGCGAGACACAAATCCAAACACAGATCAAAGACTACAAAGCTATTGCACAATGAGTGCAGTCATATGATCAATCAGACGCACTATACGTGGTACAAACAAACAAAATCAAAAAACCTGAAGAGAATGCAGTAGCTGTACTCATCCTCTCTAATGTGACACCGACTATCAATGAACAGCTACAACAAAGACTTACCTCTGAGACATTATACTCTATACAAGATATTTTCATCAGAGATAAATCATCACGAAAACCAGCAAGAGATACAAAAACTAATCAAGTGCTCAATGGAGCATTCTTCTTCTTGGCAAAGACTAGTACTTCACAGGCTGGAAAACCAACAATACTTATCGATTTCAATGATCAAGGAAAAGAGATATTCTGTAATATCTCAGAGCAAAACATAGGGAAACCTATGGCTATATTTGTCTGATGAGTGTTACAATCTAGTCCTATCATTAACGAAAAAATATGTGGAGGTAGTGCACAAATAGACGGAAACTACACTCCTGAGACGGCTAATGAGCAGGTAGACGCACTCAATGAATGAGCGATGCCTGTACAACTCATTCTCGCTCACGAAGAAAAAGTATCAGCTATGGTATGAGAAAATGCACTCAGATGAGCATTGATTGCGGGTATCGCATCACTTGTGATACTATTCGTAATGATGTCGCTCATGTATAGATCAAATATTAATTATGCGATCATTTCACTACTCGTGATCATATGATATCTCGTTGTATTATGAGGATTGATCAAGACTATAGATTACGCACTCTCCTTGAGTGGTATTGCTGCTATCATCCTATCTATAGGTATGGGAATCGATGCATGTATCCTCATATTCGAGAGGATCAAAGAAGAACTAAGCTCATGAAAACCTTTGACGCAGGCTATTATTGAATGACAAGCAAAGAGTCGATCAGCTATTTTGGATGGTAACATCAGTACCTGACTCATCTGATTGGTATTATATCTCATGGGAACCAACGTCTTCAAATGATTTGGAGCAATGATGATTATCAACACCATTCTTATTCTTCTCTTTGTAGTGCCTCTTACAACTCAGCTGCTATTATTATTGATGAAAAAAACTCCACAACATAAATCAACCAAAATATAATCATACCTGATAGTGCAGTGATCATCTAGTTTTTGTTTTGTAGTCATGGGATATCATGTATAATTTCTACCAATCGCATCTACGAGAAACAATCAACACGGAAGTATATTGAAGAGAGACCATACAACTTCACATCAACGATAAAGCATATCGAGCAATCATCAAACGCAAAAAAATCTGATTGCGAACATTCAGGCGATTCCAGATCCAATGAGTCCAACGAGAGAAGATGTTATGAGATCCTAACAGATTAAAACAATCCATTAAAACGATATCAGACACCTTATGTACATCTTGGTCAGACTTTTTTGTTCAGTTTGGAAGTGTTGATATTATTAGTTCTTTTGACGTCAAACAAATCAAATTTGAAGATTTTTGTGATAGCATGAAATCCCTCAGAGAACAGGCGACTCAAGAATTTATGAATGCGAGCGGTACCAGCAAATCTATAAAAGAAAATATGCCGAACAGTACCATCAGCGTAGATCTATGAGCAACTGATGAGCAATTGATAGAATGAATGGGGCAGGGATGCAGACAACAGATCAAAAGAGCCATGAGCAAACAAGTATTATTTGACCAAGCAAAACCAGACGATCGAGATAGTTTTTATGCTATTTGGAAAGACGTCAGCACGGACAAATGATTTCATATCCCTACCAAAGAACAGTACGATGCACTCAAGAATTACCTCATCAAATCAGGAAAAGGCAATCTATTTGTAGCATATCATGAATGATCTATCGTGAGCGGAAGTATTATCTTGTACGACGGATCATGTGTAGTGTATTTGTATGGATGATCTGATAGACATGCAGGCAACCTTGGATCTCATCAATTTCTGATGTTTGAAATCATGAAACGAGTTAGAGATCATGGATATGAACAATTTGATCTGATGTGAGGAGCACCTACCGGATACCCAGGTCATGCACTAGCAAGTGTGAGTAAATTCAAAGAAGCTCTTGGAGGAGAAAAAATAGAATATCTAGGAAATTTCGATTATGTCAAAAACAAGCGGCTTTATAAACTCTTCCTACGAAAAACTAAGCATTAAATAACCTCCCTACGAATCATATCAAATAGATTGCATGTGGTGTATCAGAGATGATTGAGCGCGTATTAACCCAATATAATTCACCAATCACCTCTCATGGACAAAAACGCAAAAATACCTTGAAAAGAGGTGACATATTTATATATATAATATATCTTTACATTTCTCACACTATGTCAATGCCACACAAAACGTTTTCTCCTCAAGATGTAGCATGTCCTCACTGTGCGTCACATAGCGTACAAAAAAATGGAGTACTACAAAGTGGATGACAAAGATTTATTTGTGCAGACTGCGAGAGACATTTTACTCTCAATGGCATCAGAAACACATATTCAGACCTTTTTAGAGAGCAGATTGCAGATTTCTATATCAATAGAAAAATATCAGCTAGAAAACTATCAAGAAAATATCAGCTTTCTACCTCTACCATCGTCCAGCGATGAAAGTTCTACAAGCAACAGCGAAATGGAAATAAAGAATGAATGTAATAATAGCATCTGAATGTTATTATTGTAACACAAATCTCTTTCTGATGTGTATTGGGAGGAGATTTTTTGTAAGTGAATTGAATTAGATAAACTTCATCCATATATAGGATTCCAACTTCATGTTTGATTCACTATTGTTTTGTACATAGTAATGTTCAATATCCCAGAACAAGAATGTATACAGACTATTGTCCTTGCGATCTTCTTTGAGATCCTTTTATATACCATAATATCCATTTGATACCATGACAGCAATCCCAGCTATACCACAAGATATTGCTAGTACGCTTTCTCCTATGTTGGGGTCGACACCATGGGGCACTTTCGTAGAATCACTACAACAGTCTCTTCCCAAGACGATAACACTCAATACGAGTCGTATCACTCATGAACAATTCATCAATATTGCTATGCAAGAGTGACGAGACACCAAACTATCAGCACGTTGATCAGACCAAACATACCAAGTAACTTCTCCTCAAGACCGCACATCGATCTGAACACATCGACTTCATCAATGCGGATATTACTATATCCAAGAATCTGCAGCAAGTATCCCCGCAAGCATCCTCACACATCTCATTGGAAAACAAGAGAAGCCACTGGTTGTCTTGGATCTTGCTGCCTCACCAGGAGGCAAAACAGCACAACTATCTCATCTACTTTATCAGGACAACGCTCAACACATTATACGAGCAAATGATAGCAATGCAAACAGGATGAAAGCTCTGGGTCATAATATTCAAAGAATGAACATTCCCAATATCATCTCTAGTTGCATCAATGGAGAACGTTTTGGAACGCTGTATCCCGAACTCTTTGACGCTATCCTGCTCGATGCTCCCTGTAGCGGTGAGGGTACATCGTTCAAGTCTGATGCATCTCTAGCTATGCGAAAACCTGACAGAATCAAGGCAATATCATCGCTACAATACCAACTCATCATCAGCGCATACAAAGCACTCAAACCAGGAGGTCATATGATATACTCGACATGTACACTCAATCCATACGAAAATGAAATCATCATCAAACGTCTCATAGAATATACCAAAGGAGAAATAAACCTGATCCCCATCGATCGAAAAGATCTAGACCACGGAATCACAGACTATTTGTGATCTTCCATCTTGACACTAGATCAATCCAAAGCTTGTTTGAGAGCTCGACCTCATAGACATCATACGGGAGGGTTTTTTATTGCGGCTATCCGTAAACCCGTCGACTATGTACACGATTATACTGTATCATACTCAGCAAGCACCGATTCCTCTCATCATACGCTATCTCATACCATCAAACAGCATCATTCTACCAAAAACAACACTAAAAAAGATCATCATACAAACAATCACTGAACATATCACTCATCTGCATCAAAACAAGAATGGACAGACGTCGACAATTATCTGAATAGCTACCGATGAATATCTCTAGATCAATCACAACAACGTATCATCAAAAGACGTGAATCATACAATATCATCTCTGAGTCGTTTGAGCATATAAGTCATCTGGCAAAACGAGAAAGTATCGGTATCCCTATCCTCAGAGTATCGGGAAACTATAAACAGTCTATCAGACCATTACATGGGCTCGTGTGTCTCATGAACAATCTGACGAACACATCTCCAATCTCATATCAGCTAGATATCAATACAACACAAGCCCAACATCTTATCGCGGGAAC
>JBGTAD010000003.1:0-6491 GCA_041750055.1 Candidatus Absconditabacterales bacterium
ATGTATTTATCGATTTTGAGACTACGGGTCTGGATCTGATGCGTGATGAGCCTATACAGATCGGATTAGTCCTCATGGATACGTCTTGGAATGTGGTACGTAAGTATTCTTCTCTCATCAGACCTACCCGCAAGGTTGATCAACTCAAGATGATTGTAGGTCATATCACAGGTCTGTCGATCGATCAATTGATGACCGCTCCTAGTATCGATGAAGTTGCCGGTCAGATTTCTATTTTTTTTGAACATGATCCACTGATTATTGGACATAATATTGCGTTTGATCTGTCTTTTTTAGCGCGTTTTTTTCCGCATATTCCGATATGATTATCACTAGATACCTATCAACTTGCTCAGGCATTTATTCATTATGCACCTAGTTACGCACTCGAGGCTTTGATATCTCATATTGATTCTAAGTCGTCAAATCAATCGCCTGCTTTTGGGTTTCATGATGCATTACAAGACTCTCTAGCCTGTGCGTATCTGCTACAATATATGACGACTCATATTTCCAAGATCGTAAAAACCTATGATCTGACTCGAGATACTAGTACCGGACTCCTGAGACAGCTAGCTAGCAACAACGTTAGACTCATCACTCATAAACCATTACCACCACTCACGACCCTGACTCCTGACAATTCTTTTGATATGCATAGAGATACTCACGACCTGATTGATCTCACGACCTGTCAGCAACATGGACAATATTTCATAGGAAATCTGACCCCAGAGCAATATTTGCTAGGAATAAGTAAGTATGCATTGAAATTGTCTCAGTCATTGGTCATATCCGTCTCAGCCAAACAAAAGCTTCAATCAATCAAACAATTGCTGCACTCTCATGGAATCTACTCGATAGGATATGGCAAACAAGAACAAGTGTTTGATATCGCTAAATGGGAGTTCTTCCAAGCTAAATGAACCTATACAGCTCATGAGGCGCTCTTTTTGCTATGATATCTGTCACAGCATTATCAGTGACTGAGTGTGTTAGATCTCTCGGTACAATATCAGTATCAGATTTTTCATTTTCTTAGTGAGTCTAGGAGTATCAAGCACTATCCGATTACTCTACTATCACATCACGGACTTTTTCATAGTGTCCAAGAATCTACGATCAACAAACAAAGCGCCATCGTCATGATGGATAGTGAGCGACGATACAAAAGCTATAATTCGTATAGCAACCAACCTTTTGATCGGCTACAGGTGATTCAATATCGAGAAAATATCGCTTATGCGGTGAATCTGTCTTGGTATGATAGGCATCCAGAGATCGATAAGCTCAGACAACAGATTGATCAACTCGTATCAGGACTCATTATTATGGCTGGTGTATTTGGTATGGAATCGAATGTTTTCTTCACGGGCGTACGTGATACCAGACGCCAGATAGACCCTATCAGCAGCAAGGATACATTTCGTAAGACCTACATGCTGCGAGAGCATCTACGTATCCGTCGAGAATATCTGGTACAGGATTCTGTCTTATGTGAAGCTCCTCGAACCATCAAAGCTCAGCAACAATATGACCAGATCACTCATATCATGGATCAAATAATGATCGTCGAGAAAAAAGTCAATCACCAAGGACAATTGGCATATCAACTCATCAGTGCGATCAATTTCACCAGTTTCCCCGAGTTTTTAGAACAATTCGGAGACTATCGTATGATGTTTACATCTCATACAGATCCTAGCAAACAGCGACTGCATTCACTATGATCTAGCTGAGAATCTGCTTTTCATATGCCCATCGCATATACTCACACCAATGATCGTGCCAAGTTGTCACAACTCTTGCGCCAACATATCAATACCCATCCTCAGATCACGATGATTATGACTGATAGCGGATGACGTGCTAGAGAAGTTTTTGAGGATTTGGTGAGACAATGACTGACCCAAGATGGAAAGTATAGCATCTACGCAGAAAACGTCACAGGATGAGTACAAAAAATCGTCTCTCAATGTCTCAAACAACAAAAAAACTGATCCCTCATCTTGATCGGAGGATATCAGCTTCTGTTATCTATAGCAACGGCAGGATTACCGATACCGATGTCACTGTTTGTATATACTCATACACATCAGTTTGCTAGGACGATGATCAGCGACCTACGACGATGGAGAAAACTCAGATAGTATAGAGTGAATGTTTTGGAAGATTCCCATGATTGATGTCAGATTTTGTTTTTTCCTTGTGTTTTTTCGTTCTATTTTTCTTGACAAGTCTCTTATCATCACTTTTCTCCTAAGCTCTGGTATCATTGATCTGTGCGTTTGTCTTTACTCTCTACTACCAAATAACTGTACTCGATAATCTCCAGCCTCTGCGATACCTACTTCGGTAAATTCTGGATTGAGGATGTTATCTCTATGTGTAGGACTATCCATTCGTGCTTGCATGGTAGATTGTGCGTTCTGTGTACCAAATGCGATATTTTCCCCTACTAGCGTCCACTGATATCAGATGTTTTCTACTCTATTGATGGGAGTCTGTCCATTTTTGGTGACATGAGCAAAGTCATCTGTCTGAGACATATAGTTGGCATGCTGTTGGGCTGCTTTGGATAGGAGAGTATTGTGTTTGATACTAGCCAATCATGCACGAGTTCTTTCTTGATTGATGAGTTCTATGGTCTCGTTGATCAGTGCTGTGGCTCATGAGTCTGTGATTGTCGATGTGATCGGATTCAAGGGGATGGCTCTTTGAAGTCATGATATAATTCCATCCAATAAAGCCACAGTCGTCTGATTGCTTCTGATTTTGCGATGATTACGAATCGTAGTAATGAGGATGATATTCGATTTGAGTTTGCTAGTACATTGCTCTGCCGAGACGTCTTGTGTACACGCACTAGTATACAGCCTTGTTACGACGCGATCTACTACGTCTTTTTGATCGTCATTGAGGGTAGCTGCATACGTGTTAGCTGTCATGATTGATAGACTGAGACCGATTATTATGCTAATATACTTGATCATAAATCAATACAAAAAAAACAAAATAAAAATCTGATACGGTTATTTTTTGATCTGTGCCGGCAATAGATATATGAGTCAAAATCATCCTACTACAGCTATACCCAAAAAGATTCATACTCGTCATAAGATGTTGATGATTCATACCATACTGATGAGTATACATAATCTAGCAAGCTGATATTTGAATGTAGTTCCCACGAAGTACATATCACTGAGTATACGAGTTCATATCAATACAACAGCTATAGGAGAAAAAACCCATATAATCCAAAATAGCATCATTCATACGATTCCCAGCGGTATTCATATGATAGATATCAAGAGAAGAATACTCACAATAGGTAATACACACAGGATTGCTCCTCATAGGAGGAATGAGTTTGTGAGGTTGTTTTTGATTGTATAGGATACCTGTTGAGTTTTGTCGTACAGTAATCCGTATCATATGAGACTACAGATCAATGTCACACACAGCCAGTATAAGAAAGAAAGAGAATCCCAGGCATATCCTATAGATATGATGTTATGCGGTTGTAATCATGCGCTATAGGTTATGGTTCATCATGATATGGTGATTGATTCTAGCTGGGTATTTCTTTTTGGCATTCGGTATTGTAGATCTCATACGATGATGGATCAGGTTTGAATAGTGAGATTTTGTGTATTGATGGTTGCTCATTGGACGACGCTTCCATTATAGATGAGTGATCAGGCATTGAGATGTAGTGATCACAGCGTCTGTCCATTATAGATGATAGACTGAGCATATATCAAAACATCACCTCATACGATTACATTATTTCCGATTTCTACACTCTCTGCAATGATGATCAGATCTCCAGAGATAGAACCAAACAGTTTGACATCATTACCAATGATTCTTACGTCTCCACCCACAGCAGCTCTCACAATATTTTGTGATCAAAAAATTTGTAGATCTTGTTTGACTTCGCCTCACACATTCATCTGAGAAGCAAAACCCCAGACATCACGATCCAAGGTAGTATCTATCACAACTTTTGATCCTCAGACATAATAATTCTCGGATACGGGCGTAGTAATGTTGATCATATCTCCAGCCTGGATGTTTATCGCTGATGTAGAGGACGTAAAAAAAACGCCTACAAAAGCTGATATTCATCACAGCAATATATACTTATTATATGGTAGCATAGACGAAACGTATACTGGAGTAAATTTTTAAAGCATATACTATACCAGTACAGGACTTAGCACGGACTTCAACACTATTTTCACGATATCATTTGACATTATGAGAGAATCTTCTAAAAAACTCTCGCAAAAAACTATTTATGAAAAACCTCGTTGCATTTATGCAACGAGGTTGTAATATTAAATGCTATACAGGGATTATATTGTTTGATCTAAACGATACTACTACTCGAATCTGGAGGTGTATCCACCTACACGTTTCCCTCAAGAAGATGCTCATCCACGATTGGAATCGTTGTGTCTAGAGACAGTATGATCTCTGGCACCACGATGTCCTCCATCTCTGCTGCTAGGAGCATAGTTTCTGCCACCTCTATCTCCACCTCTATCACCTCCACCAAATCTAGATCCACTTCTATCTCAGCCTTGATCGTCTCTAAATGTTCTAGGTCTTGGGGCTTGTTCGTTGAAATCACGGCGTATTCGGCCATCACCTGATCCACCAGCTGGTGTTCATGTGCTAGAAGAAGGACGCTGATACGATCAACTACTAGATCCTCTGTCTGATCAATAGCTTCTGCCACCTCTATCCCCACCTCTATCACCTCCACCAAATCTAGATCCAACTCTGTCACTACCTCCACCAAAACTTCTACCTCATCATCCGAATCTACTACCTCCTGATCTGTTTCCAAATCTTCCACCTCCTGATCTTCCTCATCCACCACCTCTACGCTGGAGTATGTCTTGTGCATCGAAGTCATAAGTCGTGAGATGGTTATGTTCAGATTTATCAATCGTTATTTTATTGGTTGTCATGACGAATTTGAAAAAGTTCAGATCATTAGGAGAGACGAACATGATTGCTTTACCTTCTGCTCCTGCACGCCCTGTTCTTCCTACACGATGGATGTAGTTTTCTGCTTGGTTGGGTACATCATAGTTTATGACGAGATTGACATTATCCATATTCAGTCCTCTAGCAGCTACATCAGTAGTCACGAGTACTTTCATTTCGCCAGCCTTGAATGCTTTCATGACACGCATTCTGTCTCTTTGTTCTAGATCTCCATGCAATGGTAGTGCTTTGATTCCTTTATCTCTTAGATCATCACAGATATCTTGAGCAGTTCTTTTCATCTGAGTAAAGATAATGATTTTGTCACCATCATGTATATTAAGAAGATGATTGAGTACTTCAAATTTTTCATGATCATGAGTAGGAAGGTAATGGTGTTGAATCTTTGCAACCATTAACTCAGTACTTGTCTTGATGAATTCATATTCTTTGAGATGAGCATTGATAATAGACATGATCTCATTGCTATAGGTAGCCGAAAACATGTACGTTTGTTTGAGAGGAGGAAGACGATCTCGAATCTCTTTGATATCATCGACAAAACCCATATCCAGCATTCTATCTACTTCATCCAAGATCAAGTATTGCATATCTCTCAAGTCGATAGATCTTTCTTGCATGAGATCCAACAATCTACCAGGTGTTGCTACCACGATATGAACACCTCTTTTGAGTTCAGATTTTTGTCTAAATTTGCTCGATCCACCAACGACACTAAGCGAAAATACTCTCATGTGTTTTGTGAGTTCGAAAATGTCTTCTCTAATTTGGCTCACCAACTCTCTAGTAGGAGCAATGATAAGCGCTTGTAATGTTTTTGGTTCTAACACTAACTGATTGATCAAAGGCAACAAGAAAGCTGACGTTTTTCATGTTCAGGTTTGAGATTGTCCTACAATGTTTTTTCATGCTAGAGCAAGCGGAATAACCTGAGCTTGGATTTCTGTAGCTTCGGTGTATCATTTACCAGCGATAGCTTTTTGCAGACCTTCTTTGAGGTCTAATTCTGAGAATAACATATGAAAAAAAATGGGTTACCACCAATACTTGATTGCGATGATGCAGTCAAAAAAACTGTCACGAAGGTTCGTATCGATGAGGATAAAAAGAAAGCGTATCATCATCTACGGAAGATCCTTGTAATCAGCTGATAGTGAACATGTTTTTTGTATTGACTAGAATGATATTAGCCGGGAAAAATACATGCTACAATAAACGATAATGATACATTTGAGTATATACTATATTCATCTGCTAATTGCAATGACAAATATTATTTTATCTTTTGTTATCAATAGATGTACATATACCAATGCAGAAACAAACTCAGCGATCAAAATGTGAATTTATCTCATCAGAGATCGAGAGAAGCTCATCAAATTCATGGGTTATCATGAGGAGGTTTTTTGTCTCATATGTTGTATAACGTTGTAAGAACTCCCACATTATGATCAATAGGATATCAT
>JBGTAD010000004.1:0-4288 GCA_041750055.1 Candidatus Absconditabacterales bacterium
TCGATTGTGAGGACGATTGTGACGCTGGTGTGAGTGATTGCACTGTTCGTTGGTATCCATACACATTGATAGTCAGTATACGATCTTTTTTGATGTCTTTTATGTCTTGCTGTGAGAGAAATCATCCGTCTGCATCCTGTATCAACGCGTATCATTTTTGGGTAAGGTGAGAGGGATGGTATGCGCTAATGAGTTCATATCGGTGTTGGAGGTCTGATTTGATAGATGTTTTTTGTTGGAGGATGAGTTGTTGGATCAGTTGATAGGTCTTCGAGAGTTCTTGATGTATCAGGGAGATGGAGCGTTGGATCGATTCTTGACTAGATTGGTAGGAGTGTGTGAGTTGTTGCTGTGTAGTCGTATTATGAGCGATGAGCTGATATGCAGCATCAGAGGGGGTCTTGGCTCATAGCGAGCATACTTGATCGAGGATGGATTGGTCAGCGGTATGTCCGATAGCCACGACGATGGGTACCGGGAATGTACACACGGTACGTACCAGTTGAGGATCTTGTTGTCGGCTAAATCACGTCGATTCTCCTCCACCTCTCACGATCATGACCACGTCGATAGCTTTTCAGCTTTGTTGTTCTTTTTGTATTGTTCTGAGTGTTTGGGTGACGTCGATAGCTGCTTGATTGCCATGGATAGCACTATGATAGATATCAATATCAAATCAAAACTGACTGGATTGTAAGATCGTGAGTGTGTCACGCAGACCTTCTGATCATGATCCGCTGATGATGGCAATATGTTTGACGATGATCGGTCGGGGGAGTTGGCGATTGAGGTGAGCGATGTTTTCTTGTTGGAGCTGTTGGAGGAGTGTTGTCTGATGCTGGACTTGTTGCCCGATCCAGAATTCGCTACTCAGATGTGTTACGATGATACTAAATCCATACTCTGCGTGAAACATGAGTTTGCCTTGGATGAGGCATTGATGTCCTGTGAGTTCGTTCAAGTCTCTCACTCCTGTCGCTTGTACAAATCTATCAATCACGATCTGATCAAAAATAATAGCTTTGGCTTTGGCGACGACTTCCTGCTGTGTGCCAAATTCAGCAAGATGAATATATCGTCTGGATCCATAGGGTTTGACTCTCGTGATCTCTGCCTGTACAGCAAACTGAAACCCTCCAAACATCTGTTTGAATCACTGAGAAATGACGGTCGTGAGCTGAGAAAGCGAATAGGTTAAGATTTAGTAAATAGTGATTGGTAAATAGTGATTCGCGTTATAAGGAAGCTCTTTGTTGGATATCCAACTATTTCTGAATACAAAACATATTGTAATTATTGTTAGTAATAAATATATTATCAATATGTTTTATTCTATATCCATAATTGCACAAATGAAATTACTGAAAATTTGATGATCAATTATTGACAATAAAGAAAAATGTGATATTATAGTATCAGATCTAGAGGATATATCTGATAAAAAAGAAAAAGTAGTGATTACGACAGGATCATGAATTTTGACAGATATAGTTTTAGATAAATTGTCTAATGTTACTGATTTAAGAAAAAATAGAGAACAACGTTATGAGATAATCTTAAATACAAGAGATTCTGTAAGTAATGCTTTCAGCATGATTAGTTCTGTGTTTGAATTGACAGAGAAAGTCAGTGATATTGCGAAAATTCATCAAATAGCGAAGATCCCAATTATACAACAAGGTCGTATCATGAAAGATAACAAACCATTTAAAATAGAAAAATGAAGTAATGCTGATTGTGTCTCTTCTTATATTGCGAATATTCTTTGATTGAGGGAATTTTATAAACTTACTAACGTAGACTGAATTTACAAAAATTTCTGAATAGATGAAACTCCACTTAATTCGATAACATCAGAGGAACTATGAAGGATGTGACAAACTTGTGTAGATCTGAAATTGCCAGAATTACTTAGAAAATTTGACCAAACCTGTCTTGTAACAAATTGAATAAAATGAAGAATACAAGAAATACTTGACTGAAAAAAATTTTTACATACTAAAATTATTCCCTAAAGACATACACTTTCAAAACCCAATACATACTTTATTGAGCTGTATACTTTCTTTTCATAATTGCTCTTCAGTAAAAAAACCATAGTCAACACATTCATCACTTCTAGTTATATCGATGGTTTGTCCCGGCAAAATAGATATATTGTATGCAATCATTAAACGAATATGTGTTGATTTTTCTGATTTCCATATATATGATGGAGTGTTAGATATAGTATCAATTTTTATTCAGATTTCTTCTTCAAACTCTCTTGTTAATCAAGTTCTAATGTCTTCGTGATGATCTCGTCATCATCATGGTAAATCCCAAGTTCCATCGGCTTCTTTTAACATTAAAATTTTATTATCATCGTTTCTAACAATTCACTTTATCGAAACTCTATAAAATGCGTGTTCTTTAGTCATATGAATCTTGTTATTATATAATTAAAAAACTTTTTGAAACACTTATAATATTATCTCCCCATTTAAGTATTAATTAAAAATCTATGTATTTTACTAATTCTAAAACATTATTATATCAATAATAAATGAATCTTACTGTTAACATAAAGTATATCTTTTTCAATACCAGTTTTATAAATTAAAAGGTATGATGCATTGAGGTTAATTTATATTGAATAAAATTTGTTTGTTTTCTATAAAACTACGGCGGTTATTCATTTTCTCCGTTTTTTTTATATTAAATTTCTGTTTCTTGTGATAATCAATTATAGCATAAGCGCATCTTAATTTCATAAGTTTCATTAGTTCAACTGCATTTATTTCCGTTGGGAATTCACTTAAATATCATTTGATGTAAGTCTCAAAAAATCTTTTTGCATAAGCATCTCTTTCTTTCTCATCACTAATTCACTCAATGCTATGAAATAATGTGACAGCTATATCATACAAGTAATAATGAAAAGTCAAGTCATCAAAATCATATATAATTACATTGTTTTCGATTTGATTTTGATTGCGAGGACGAATATCTGTATGTATTAATCAGATTTTGTTTATTGATTCATCAATCAACTTACATTCATTTACAATACTTTCAATTTCGAAGATTAATTTTTCATCATTGATGATGTATGTACTAAGGTTCTTAATAATATCGTCATCTAATCGATGTTTTCTATGTAGTTTCCCAATCTGACCAAAATTGTTTTCAACTATAGAATGAATCTTTCAAACAGATTTTCAGAGGTTTGTTAATAGATTTTCTGATCGTCAATTCATTAAGTCACTTTCTTGCCCACTTCCTGCTGCCTTCTCAAAGATTGAAATTAGTAATTTTTCTCAATTATGTTCCAATTCTTCAAATAGTCTTCATTGAGATGATTCAACGATCTTGACAACAGCGGCTCAATTTGTTCAAAGTAATTTGATATATGCCATTTCTGCATCTACCTCCTCTACTGACCTATGTCATTCGCGTTTTAAACGTAAGATGTAATCACCAATATTTGTTGATAAATTCATAACAATATTTTCATTATCTCCTAACAATAATGTCTGATGAATCTTGTCTATAGAGTACTGTGTTTGGATTTTAAGGAGGAGTTCGCTATCAATATGATTATAGCTATTTATAAAAGGATCTGTCATATTTATTATAAATAGGATTATTAAAATATATGATAGCATATATAAGTTTACTACAACATCAATATGAATCTAATAAATGGTTTTCAATGTTATATGGGTCTATTGTATAGTATGTCTATTATTTTTTGAGAAGAATTCCCGTCTCAGAATTGATTAGAATATGAAATTTCTGAGGTTTGTTTGATTCTCTTATAAGCATTTATTATACTAACAGATGTATTTCATCATAGTATAGACATTCCTGAAACTAAAGTCTCAGGTCTTTCTGTATTGTCTCTCAAAACAATATTTTTTTTTCATAATACACAGGACTCTTCTTGAATTCATCAACTATCTGTAATTACAAACTTTGCAAAAGAGAGTAATGATAGATTTTCTACATAGGAAACAGGATTAATGCAGTGAAAGCCATCAAGATACTGACTTAATCAGAATTTTTCTATCCAAAACCTAGTTCTTGGATGGATTGGGAAAATTATTTTGATTTTTTCTTTTTTTGATATATAGTTTATTGAATATAAGATATCTCTCATTATTTCAATAGATGCGGTATTACTTTGTCTGTGAAAAGATACATATATAAATCAATTAGTCAGTAATCATTTTTCAAATTTTTTGTTTATGTTTTTTATTATTGTCCTATTTATTTCATCAACAATCGTATTTCAAACTTCAAAAAT
>JBGTAD010000005.1:0-12435 GCA_041750055.1 Candidatus Absconditabacterales bacterium
ACGTAGACATCTTTTTGTTGATAGGGTAAATATGGTAATTGACCTATATCAATTCAGCTGTCCAATTAAAGAGCAGTTGAAAGAAACCCAGCGCTAGCGCTGGGTTTCTTGGTTTTTGACCTATTTGAGTTGGACAGCAATAAACATGATTAACTTTTTCATTTTTTCTTTTTGTTTTAAGATTTTTTTTATATAATTTTGTTTTTCCGATCAAACATTCAGAACGTAGATTGATATTAGTATCTTTGCTCAGGATCGGAGTGGATATATACATATATGTAAGTTAAAGTCAATAGTGTTTTTTGGTATTTTTTTGTTTTTTGTGGTGGTCGTGTGATTGACGACTCAATCTCTTTTCTCTGGTATTGTATCCCACTTTCTACCCTCACGGGGGCAACTAGTCCCCCTTTGGAAGGGGGATGTTGTTGAGGGAAGGTCATGATGTCCAGGATAATGAAAGATCATCAGGGTTCTTTATCTAGAATTTTTTTTTGATTTTCTTGCTTGTAGCAATCAGTTACCTCTCCCATTGTACCTTAAATCCTCTGCTGGGGATCTTGAGTTTGGAGTAGGCGATGTCCAGTAGATTGCGGACTTGTGTGCCTTTGAGGATGATGGTGTAGTGGTATTTGGAGTACATTTTGTAGATGAGGGCGGGCGTTGGATAGATATCGATCTGATCATAGCCGTAGGTCTGTTTGAGATACAGGAGTTCTTGGTATAGTTTGTTGATCTGCCCAAATAGTCTCTCTTCGATCTCGTGTTTGTACAATAGTGATGCCATTTCACCATAGGGTGGATACAGATGATGCTTTCTACTGAGATGTTCTCCGTCCATGAGGATAGCTGGATCATGTTTGATGGCTGCCAGGAGAGCAGGATGCTCTGGCTTGAATGTCTGGATGATGGTATGACGAGTATCAGGATAATTGTCGATCATATCACGTAGTGATTCGTAGTTGTCCTGGTTGGCACGATAGTGAGGCTGTTGGAGTCATTGGTCTGCGTGGAGTAATACGATGAGATCGATCTGTTTATCAGATGCTGGAGTCCTGAGTAGGGAGGTAGCTATGATGAGTTGACTGGATTGTAGGATGGGGGTCAGTTTTTCCATTTTTTTGAGAGAGCTTGTTTTGGTGCTATCGATGATGAGAGGATAGATGTGATATTGGTCGTGACATCGCTTCGCGACTTGCTGAATGCCGACACCATAGAGTTTGACTTGGTCGCTGTGACACTGTGAGCAATGCGTAGAGACAGGATATTGCATCTTGCAGATATGACACAGTCCGATGAGATCTCCGTTGGCAGTCTGATGATAAGCGATAGCGATGTCGCACTGATGACAGCGAGGAATATGGCCACATTGGGTACATAACATACCTGAGGAATGGCCTTGTTTGTTGCAGATGATGAGTACAGTACGTCCTAGCGAGAGTTGCTTGCCGATGCTTTGTTGCATGAGTTCGCTATAGTGTTTGTGTGGTTCATCATTCATGGGTACGACGTAGATGAGTTTGGCATGAGATGGATGCTGGTATTGGATATAATTCATTACGACAGTATGATTGTAAAAATATTTGACATATTTTAATAATTTGGTATGATTGTATTATATGTTTATTTACTCTTTATTTATTTTTTACTCATATCATAGCATGAAACATACTCCTAAGCAGTCATCTAGATCGCTCACTCGTGAGTCATCTCCTCAAAATCTCAAAAAACCTTCTCATACAAATACCCATAAAAAACCTCAAATCAAAGCGCTCTTTGCTCATAATGTAAGAACTCAGACTATACACGAAGCATCGATGGAAGAGTTTGCTGGTTATGAGATGGAGCTATGGTATAGAGTATGGACCAAAAATCAAGTACTGATCGTGACGGTCGCGATATTGACTCTCGTAGCGCTCGTATGATATGTTTTTCAAGATCGCTCTGATATGCTGTCTGCAAATATTTTGGATACTGAGACACAAGATCCGTCAATCATTTCTACTCTCGATCAGGATGATTTGCCTATACAAGATCCTATGCAATTTCATCAATAGGTAAAGATAAAAGATAGGGATGTATTATATATGTCTGATGGTGCAAGATCAGTAACGTCTATGTTTTCGAACATAGATTTTTTTTGTTATTTTGACTACACATCGTGATGGACAATACGTATATGTTGGAATAGATTACTTTGAGTCGTAGTGATATTATCGTTTGAGTATTGTTTTACATATCTATCTATATGTCTGTGACATCATGGCTGTACAAATACCACATCTCCTCATAGTACAATCCTATCTTGCCACGTATCCAGATGTCGGTATGGGGGATCATGATGCGACGATATATGACCAACTCGTAGATACGTTGATCGCTCTCAATCACGCGTATTATGTCGATGCAACCAGTCTTATTGCGGATCGTGAGTATGATCAGCTTTTTGATTATCTTGTATGATTGGAGGCACGATATCCTGATCGAATTCGTCCTGATAGTCCGACGCAGTGATTAGTAGGTCAGACTTCTATCCAAGAATGATTTGTCCAAGCTGAACATCGTGTGCCTTTGCTCTCTCTACAGAATACTTATACGCCTCAGGATCTTGTAGATCGAGATCAGTCGATAGCGACGATGATCGCCAAATCCTGACAACAGTCCCCAAAAAAATCTGACACACTATCAAGTTCTGAGTCCTGTGATGAGATGATGGTTGAGAGGCGTTTTCATGTGGAGCCAAAATTTGATGGTATCGCAGTAGAGCTGATCTATGAGGATGGGGTGTTCGTACAGGCGATCACGAGAGGAGATGGTAGGCATGGAGATGATGTCACTGCCAATGTCAAGACTATCACGAATCTCCCGAAACGTCTGCGTGTCTGAGAAAATCGGCCGCGTGATTTGCATGTGAGAGCAGAGATTGTGATGCCAAAGTCGTCGTTTGATCGTCTCAATGCTGAGAAACTTGCTATATGAGACCAGCCCTTCGTCAATCCACGTAATGCATGTGCTGGATCGGTCAAATTGTTAGACACACAAGAAGTCGCTAAGAGGGGATTGCAAGTACGAGTATATGATATCCTGACTGTGTCTTGAACTGGTCTTTGAGTGGAATCCTGGAAGAATTCTTGAGACAATTCTTGAGACAATCTGTCAGACCATGCTTGATGAAAGAGATCGATGGAAGCTGTCTCAACACAGTCTCAGGTGTTTGTTGCTTTAGAGAGACGAGGTTTTCCTATCTATCCACGAGAGCAGACGTTGTCGTCTATTGATGCAGTGATTGCCGTGACTCAAGATCCTCAAATTAAAGGTCGATTTGATGTTCAGGATGTTGAGTTTGATGGATTGGTGATCAAGCTAGACTCTCTGTGATGACAGTGACTGTTGTGATCGACAAATCATCATCCGCGTCGAGCAATCGCGTATAAATTTCCTGCACAACAGGTATCTACACGTCTCAATGCTGTACAGTTTCAAGTAGGACGTAGTGGTATTCTCACACCTGTAGCGATATTGCAGCCTGTCGGGCTTTCATGAGTGACGATTAGTAGAGCGAGTTTGCATAATGAATCTTTCATTCGTGATAGAGATATTCATCTGGGAGACTATGTCAGGATACAGCGTAGTGGAGAAGTGATTCCGTATGTAGTAGGAGTAGATCTATCAAGACGTGATAATAGTCAGATTTCTGATATCTTTTTTCCATCTCAATGTCCCGAGTGTCAGCAAGATACTCAACTAAGAGATGAAGCACGATATTGCACTAATCCGTCATGTTCTGCTATTGTGATAGAACAGATTCGTCATCGAGCATCCAAAGATTGTCTGGATATTCAAGGATTGTGAGATCGTCTAGTGCAGGATTTGGTGCGTGGTGGATACGTCAAGCATATTTCTGATTTGTATGTTTTGGAGCAGTATCGTACGACATTAGTTTCTCTGCCTGGTATTGGAGTCAAGACTGTTGAGACATTATTTGATCAGATTGAATGATCCAAGCATCGTCCACTATGGAGGGTGTTACATGGACTATGAATTCCACATGTGGGCAAAAAACTTGCTCAGGATCTTCAAAATGCTTTGGTTCAACGTTATGCAGATGCATCTTTTGATCGAGATCAGGTCATAGCATGATTGATTGATGAACCATGGCTTGAGACGATTTATGGAATTGGTACCGAGACTATCAAATCTCTCGTGGGTATGGTGTCTGGTTCTTATGCTGTTATTGATCGTTTGAGAGGAGTTGGGGTCGGATTTGTTATTTCTTCTGCTCGTGATTTATCAGGTCCATTATCATGACAGACATTTTGTATTACCGGGAGTTTTGGCATGAGCAGAGAACAACTTATTCAACGCCTTGAACAGTTGGGTGCGATCTATCACGATACGGTTAGCAAATCATTGACTTTTATGCTCGTAGGAGACAAACCCGGATCCAAAGCTCAAAAAGCTCAATCTCTATGAATTCCTGTCAAATCTTTGGAAGTACTGTGAGACTGGAATCTTTGAAAAGAAATTTCTAAAAAAACTGACCATAAGCCAGTTCAAGATTCGTTGTTTTAGTTAGCAGTACGTTAACCTACAGAGATTTTTGAGTCATAGATCACCTTTTTTTGGGCCAGAACTTTGTGGGTATTTTTTGTGATATCATGTGTGATATGTGATTGGTAAGTAACGAGGAGATCGTCATAGACATCGTGAAGTCTGTGAGTCCATGTAATGCATAGTGTGATGGTCTGATTTTGTAGATTCATCGCTTTGTCAAAAATAGTGCGAACTGCCATCATCATCATAGTAATACGCTACAGGATCATGCAATGATTTGACATGAGTTAGAGATGCTTGGGTATTTATGCAATGTGGTATAAAGATTTCTTTGGTATTGTTTGAGGTTTTTGGATAGTGTCGTATTCATGTGTAGCAACTTTGTCGAAGTTAAAATGTCCTGGCGTATGCGTGAGCGATAGCCGTATTGTGTATGAGTTTATTATACTATGATAGTACTGAAGATTGTATAAAAAAGCAATTTTGAGGTATTGTTTTTAGATTTGGTCTCCTCGAATATAGTTTTTGGGGCTTAGCGTGTTTTGCTGAGAAGTAGAGTTTTATCTTATCATTTAATGCTGGCTAGGTTTTCGAGGCGTGGTTTTCGAGGCGTGACTTAGTTGATATGTTTGATATGTTGAATATCAGTTATTCAAAATAGTTGTGATTTGAATATAATACGGAGGGCATGGGATTCGAACCCATGGTCCGTTTCCGGACACACGTATTCCAAACGTGCGCGATCGACCACTCTGCCAACCCTCCTTGTGATGTATGATGTTTTTACTTTTTTATTCCCAATTGATTATGATTAGTTTTTTTTTGTTTCTATCATATTCTTGTGATTTATCTGTATGTTTTTAAATCAAAATTATTTTACCAAAAGATTGTGTAACTTTTTTCTTGCTTTTTGCAAGTAATTTCATAAACACATTTACTATCATCGTCGAGATGACAGAATAATACTGTGTGCAATCGGGGATTAGCTCAGATGGCTAGAGCGCTTGGTTTGGGACCAAGAGGCCGCGAGTTCGAGTCCCGCATCCCCGATGTTATGCTTTTGGATGTTCTTTAGTCAAATTTTATTGGTCAGACTGTTGTATATCTCACTGTTTATTGTTGTGATTATTTAACTTAGTTTCGCTTAGTCTTTATTGAGTATGTTTCGAATCTGAGTATATCTCATTAAAAAAATAAAAAATTAGCAAAAACAAAAAATCTGATAAGTGGTCTTCGATGACATTAGTAGTCGTATGGAAATCGCTATTACGTATGCGCATGTAGCTCAGTTGGTTAGAGCGCGTCTCTGATAAGGACGAGGTCGATGGTTCAAGTCCATCTATGCGCACCATTTTTGTTTAGACATCAAATAGGTGACCCTGTTTTGTTTTAAATGATTGCCGGGGTAGCTCAGTGGTAGAGCAGAGGCCTGAAAAGCCTTGTGTCGGCAGTTCAATTCTGCCTCCCGGCACCACTCTTTGAATAGTGTTTTTGATTCTTAGGTGTCAAAAATAACTCCGCATTGCTACATCGTGCAAAATTGACTTGAAATGCAATAAAAGAATGGTATAGGTATGTGTATAATTTTTTTGCTAATAGTGTCTTATTTATTTTTTTCTTATATATTATCCTATGACGAACAAAATACACGTCAACGTTGGTACTATTGGTCACGTCGATCATGGTAAAACAACACTAACAGCTGCAATTACTAAAGTTTCTGCTGGAAGAGGTATGGCAAAAGAAGCTGACGTTACTGCTCTTGATAAGGCTCCAGAGTCTAAAGCTAGAGGAATTACTATCGCTACTGCTCATGTAGAGTATGAGACAGCTACAAGACATTACGCGCATATTGATTGTCCTGGGCATGCTGATTATGTGAAGAATATGATCGTAGGTGCTGCTCAAATGGATGGAGGTATTCTCGTTGTTGCTGCTACTGATGGTCCTATGCCTCAGACAAGAGAGCACGTACTTCTTGCTAAACAAGTTAATGTTCCAAGATTGGTTGTTTTCTTGAACAAATGTGATATGGTTGAAGATGCTGATATGTTGGAACTCGTCGAAGAAGAAGTGAGAGAACTTCTTACTAAGAATGGTTATGATTGAGCTAATACTCCAATCATAAGAGGATCTGCTCTTCAAGCTCTTGAGAACGCGACGGATGTTGCTGGTAAGGCTAAGCCTGTTATCGATCTTCTTGATGCTATTGACTCGTATTTCCCTGATCCTGTTAGAGAAAATGACAAACCGTTTGTTATGCCTGTCGAAGATGTGTTCTCTATCAAAGGTAGAGGTACTGTAGTGACTGGTAGGATTGAAACTGGTACGTTGAAGATCAATGATCCTATTGAGATCGTTGGATTGGTAGAAGAACCTAGACAGACTGTAGTAACTGGTATTGAAATGTTTCACAAACAATTTGATGTGGCTCAAGCTGGTATGAACGTATGATTATTATTGAGAGGTATTCAAAAGGAAGATGTAGAAAGAGGTCAGGTCTTAGCGAAAGTTTGAATCTTGAAGTCCTTTTCTAAATTTGAAGCTGAAATATATGTTTTGAAGAAAGAAGAATGATGAAGACATACTCCTTTCATGACTGGATACAAACCGCAGTTCTTTATTAGAACTACTGATGTTACTGGTTCTGTCTCTCTCAAAGAGGGTAGAGAAATGATTATGCCTGGTGATAATGCTAAAGTAGATGTTGAACTGATTTCTAAGATTGCAATGGAAGAATGATTGAGATTTGCAATTAGAGAAGGTGGTAGAACTGTAGGAGCTGGAGTTATAACTAAGATTATTGGTTAAGTTTCTTATCTTACAAATTGTTCTAAATATTATAGATATTGTTGTTAATTAATGGCGGAAGTCCGAAGAGTTACTGTACGTATCTCTCGGGCTTCTCATCCTCTTTTATTGTTTGGTATTTGTTATACACTAATGGTCCATGAACGTTCCTCGAATCCTACGTTAAGAATAAAGCTCAAAAGTTATGATATCAAGATGTTGGAATCATCGGTTGCAAAGATCGTTTGATTGCTGGTCAAGTCATGAGCTACTACTGTGTGACCAATACCCTTGCCTCAAAAGATAAAGCGTTTTACGGTTTTGAGGTCTACCTTCAAATTCAAAAAGGCTAGAGAGCAATTCGAAAGAAAGACTTATACTAGACTTATTGATGTTGTAGAAAACTGACCGAAAACGATTGAGTATTTACAAAATCTTCCTGTTCCGGTTGGTGTTATGGTTTTCGTAAAGGTTTTTTAGTCTGATATAGGTGTTAGCTATTTGTGTAATCCTATTGTTTTGGGCTCTTTATATATTGTTGTATCATAAATTTATTATGAAGTGATGAATGTTTGTCAGAAAAAAAGAAATGACAAGGCTGATCTATGGTAGTAAGCCGGTAGTTGTTACTCTTCTCAAGGTGTTACCTCAGTCTGTTTCGAGGGTAAAGACTCTTTCAAAAGATTGATATCTAGCATTGGTGATTGGAGTTAATCCTGATACTAAGGTAGCGAAGAGTTGAAAGTCTCTTCCTGTATATGATTTTCAGTGAGAGTTTTCTATTTCTAGTGCTGATGATGTCGAGGTTGGATCTGTTATAGATATGTCTCTTTTGGAGTGAGTTACTGCTGTTAGTGTGTCTGGTGTTTCAAAGGGTAAATGATTTCAGTGATATATCAAAAGATATCATGCTAAATGAATGCCGGCTACTCATGGACATAAATACACGAGACACTGATGATCTATAGGTAATAGAAAGCCGAGAAGAACTCAAAAATGACATCCTAACCCAGGACATATGTGAAGTGAAACGATAACCTTGCATGACAGATCTGTTCTTGATACTTTGAATGTAAATGGCGAGCAAATTATTGTGATTAAGTGATCTGTTCCTGGTCCTTATAATGGCAATCTTAGATTGAGTTTTGGTTAGAATAAATTGTTATTAATCGTGTTTTATAAAAATTAGACTTGTTTATATTATGGCATATTCACTTAGAATATATAATATTAATTGAGACGTTGTGGATACTCAAGAATATGATACGGATCTTGATTCTTTGATAAATCCTACTGTTCTACAAGAAGCTCTCGTCATGCAACGTGCAAATCAGCGTGTTACTATTGCTCATACCAAGACAAGGTGAGAGGTTTCTTGATCTGGAAAAAAGCTGTACAAACAGAAATGAACCTGATCTGCAAGAGTCTGAGACAAGAGATCTCCTATCAGAAGGAAGTGATGAATTGTCTTTGGTCCGAGAAATGATAGGAATTACCATAAAGATATGAATAAAAAAACTAAGAGGTTAGCATTGATATCATCAATTGCTATCAAATTAAAGGACGATCGTATACTGGCTCTTGATAGTTATGTATCCGATTCGATCAAGACTCAGCATGTTGTTTCAATTATGCGTTCTCTCGGTCTGTTGTGATACAAAACATTGTTTGTGATTCCAGAGTGATCTACTCATATGGCTAAATCTATTAGAAATATAGATAGAGCTTCATATGTTTGGTCTCATTATCTAAATCCTTACGACGTTATAAATGCGCAGAAAATTGTATTCATAGAATCGACTGCAGATATCGTAAAATGATTGTGAAAATAGTATATAATTAATATTAATTTTATTAGTCTTTAGGTTGTAAATAATGACGTTTACTCAAATTCTACGTAGAAGATCTAGCAAAGCTCTTAAGACATCGCTAGTAAAACATCATACGATATATGATGTTATAGACAAGCCTGTTATGACTGAAAAATCTTTCGCTCTTTCTCCTTTAAATAAATATGTTTTTAGGGTACATATGAAAGCAAATAAGAATGATGTAAAGCTTGCTATAAAAGAGCTTTTTGGTGTTGATCCTATTGCAGTCAATATGTTGATAACTCCATATAAGTGAAGATCTAGTAGGAAGTTGGTGAGACGTGCATATAAAAAAGCTATTGTAACCTTAGACTCTCAATCTAAAATAGATCTGTGATAGTGTGTCTTGAATCTTATTGTTTAAAAAGCCTTTTATTGATTGATTAAAAATTGTTGCTATGTGATTAAAATCATATCGTCCTTATACCCCTTCAAGACGTTTCATGGTAGGTTATGATTTCTCTGGTTTGACGAAGAAAAGACCTGAAAAGTCTCTAACAACCTTTTTGTGATCTACTGGATGAAGGAATAATAAATGAAGAATAACATCAAGATTTAGAGGCTGATGACATAAGAAATTATATAGAATTGTTGATTTCACGTGATATACGAAGTGTGATGTTCAGTGAACGGTTATTGCTGTTGAATATGATCCTTATAGAACTTCTAGAATTGCACTAATTCAGTACCTTGATGGCGAGAAAAGATATGTTTTAGCTTGGAAGGGAATAGAGGTATGAAATAAAATCATGAGTTGAGAAAACTCTCCAATAGTTTCTGGTTCTAGAAAGAGATTGAAAGATATTCCTGAGTGATTGACTGTGTATAATTTGGAAGTAACTCCTCAAACTAAATGAAAGTTAATAAAATCTGCTTGATGATATGCTACTATCGTCTGAAAGGATGAAATACTCAGATTGGTGTTTATTAAATTGCCGTCGGGTGAGGTCAGGAGGTTTCATGAAAATTGTTGGGCTACTATTGGAATGGTATCTAATGAAGATCACAAGAATATCGTTATAGGTAAGGCCTGAAGACAGAGACGATTAGGAAGAAAGCCTCAGAATAATTGAGTAAACATGAATCCTGTCGACCATCCACATGGAGGTTGAGAATGAAAAGTTGGAATCTGACTTAAGTATCCAAAAGCATTTAATGGTAGAATTGTTGCTCCGGGTATGAAAACTAGAGATAGCAAGAAGTGGTCATCCAAGTTTATTGTTTCAAGAAGAACGAGTAATTAATCTGTATTTCTCATTTTGTTGTCTTTTATACTGTTATAATGTTTTGTAATTATGGCTAGGTCCCTCAAAAAATGATATAATGTGAATCATAGATTGCAAAAAAAGGTTCTCTCTATGTCTGAGTCTTCTGAGAAGAAGATCATAAGGGTTTGGAAGAGAGCATCTCAAATCACTCCCGAGATGATAGGATTTACGTTTGCTGTACATAATGGTAGGCAGTTTACTAGTGTGTACGTCTCTGAAGAGATGATTTGACATAGACTTTGAGAGTTTTCTCCTACAAGAACTTTTAAATGACATCCATTCTAACTATAGATTAGTGTCCGACTTGATATTTGTTTATTCATTTATAATAATATACATATGAAAGCTTATCTCAAATATGCTACAGTATCTTATCAAAAGATGTTGGTAGTAGCTAAGATGGTGAGAGGTATGAGTGTGAAAAACTCTCTTGATCTGCTTGAGCATATGCCAAAGAAAGCATGAAAGATTCTCAGCAAGGTAATCAAGACAGCTGTTTCAAATTCTTGATCTAAGGATTGATTGTCATTTGCTATAGATACTGTGAATGTGTGAAAAGGTCCTAGCATAAAAAGAACAAGATTTGCTAGTAGAGCTAGAATACACAGTTATCTAAAACATAGATCATATGTTGAAGTTGTACTAAAGTAGTATCATTAACCTTTATTTGTATGTATTCTTATCATGTGACAAAAAGTTAATCCGATTGGTTTTAGGGTCTGAATCACAAAATCATGGGCTTCAGAGTGGTATGCTAAAGACAAGGCTCAAAGTTCAAAATTCTTTATAGAAGATATAAAGATGAGACAGCTTGTTGAAACTACGTTTCCGAGATCTTGAATATCCAAAATTGTTGTCAGGAGAACTGTTTCTGAATGAGAAATTATCATATTTACATCCAAGTTGGGTGTAATTATGGGTAAGGATGGTTCAAAGATTCAGGTATTCCAGAACACTCTTAATAAGCGTTTTAATACAGACCTTAAAATAGTTGTTAAAGACGTGAGAAATCCCGAATTATCTGCTAGGATTATGGCTGAGTTTATAGCTAGTCAAATAGAAGCTAGAATGCCTTATAGAAGAGTTGCAAAAAGCACTCTCTTAAAAGTTATAGAAAAGGGAGCTCTTTGAATTAAAATCCAATTTTGATGAAGGTTGCAGTGAAATGATATGGCTCAGGTTGTTAAATTTTCTGAGTGAAGAGTTTCTTTGCAGACTATAAGAAGTGAAATCGATTACTTTTATACCACTGCTTTGACAAAATACGGTATCATCGGCGTTAAGGTCTGGATATCTAAAGGCGATGTATTCAATAAATCTAAAGTATTCGATAAATAAATCTATTTCATTGTGTTTTTCATAGTTATTGAGTATCAGTTTATATAATATCATATTATCTTCCATGTCACTATTGTTGCCTAAAAGACGAAAATACAGAAAACAAATGATAAAACCGTTGTCTTGAATGACGAGTCGTGGTAATTTAGTTGCTTTTGGTGATTTTTGACTCAAATCTTTGGATAATTGATATATCAGTAATAAACAGCTTGAATCTATGAGGAAGGTAGTTATAAGATCAATTAAGAAGATAGGAAAAATACGATTTAGGGTCTTTCCTGATGTCCCATTCACGAAAAGATGATTGGAAATGCCGATGGGTAAATGAAAATGAGAGGTGGATATTTATAAGGCAAGAGTTCGTAAAGGTAAGATTATTATAGAAATTAGCTGACTAGATAGGGCTGCTGCTGAAATGCTTTTTAAGAAAGCTTCTTATAAGCTCCCAGTCAAAACCAAGTTGGTTTGAAAGTCTGAAATGCATTAGATATTGGTATTTTATTAGGTATTTATACTCCTCCCATGAGATCCAGCATAGTATATAAAGAATATTTGAAGAAACCTCTCTCTGAGGTACTGTGAAAAGTTCATGAATTATCTAGAGAGCTCTTTTCTCT
>JBGTAD010000006.1:0-3915 GCA_041750055.1 Candidatus Absconditabacterales bacterium
AAAAATAATGACGATGATCACAAAAACAAGAATGATAATAAATCTGGTAATTCTGAACCTTCTGAAAATTCGGATCTCAACGAACGATGTCTGTGGAAAGCATCTCATGACAAATCTGGCTGAGGTGATGGACGGAGAAAAAAATGCTCTGAAGAACCAAGAAACGAAGAGGTCTGAAGAGATAACAATAGTTATCAATATACGACCAACAACCTCAATCAATATACCAGTATCCAAGACTCCAACGGTAAGACAATCGTAGCATTCAAATACGATGCAAATGGTAATATGATCAGCAATGGTGAATTCAAATTTGAATATGATTATAAGAATCGTCTCATCAGGGCTGTGAAAAACGAAGATTCAGAAGGTTCAGAAGGACCAGATCATCGAAATCCATGAGAATGGAACAAACAAATAGAGGTCACGATGTCGTATGATGTCTTATGACGTAGAGTCGAGAAACGTGTAGACTACAAAGCAAACGAATGAGAACAAGTTCGCTATACCTACGCCTGAGCTGATGCAATCCAAGAGGATTGGGAGTATCCGATAGGAGAAGGCAGAGAGCTGACCAAAGAGTTGATCTATGGATCCCTCCGCCCTACGGGCACCTCCCTTGAGAAGGGAGGCAGTCTCGATGATGTGATAAGTTTTATCATCACCAGAAACAATAAATCAGAACAATACCGATATCATAAAAATCATCAGAATAGTGTCATCGCTATCACAGACTCCAAAGGGAAAGTAGTAGAATCTTATCGTTACGATACATTCTGAAATCTGATCCTAGGATACTCCAAGAATAGTGGGAAACAAAGTCTCGTCCCATGAGCTACGAATAAACCGCTGGGTGAATCGAAGATGCGACTCAAAAACGATAGACTGTACACCAGTAGAGAATATGACGAAGAGCTAGGGCTATACTACTATCGTGGACGTCACTACGATCCGAGGATAGGACGTTTTCTACAACGTGATCCTATTGGACTTGCAGACGATGTGAATTTATATAGATATGTAGGGAACTCAGCTGTGAATTATACGGATCCGTGGGGGTTGAATAAAAAGGTGGTGAGTACAAATAATTTCTCTTATGAGTTCACTCCAGACCGACTTAATAATATTCAAGCCCCAGACATAGATCTTCCTGACTTACCCAATAATCCTGTGTGACCAGCATATGCGACAGTGACTGCTGTATGAACATATGCGTGTGCAGCTAGTTTAAGTACTTGTGCAGGGTCTGTAAGTATAGCAACACTTGCTACTTTCTGACCAGGTACACAGCCGTTAGTAGTCGTGATTTGACCAGCAGCAGCGACATCATGTCCAGCAGCTGTTGTTGCGTGTGGAATTACTGCCTATACCACTACTCAGGTAGCTAATCCAAATAATCGATATACAGATCAAAACCAACAAACGAATCAGCCGATGGAGAGTAGGGGGAATGGGTCGTCGCCTTCATCTCCATCCTGACATAAAGATAGTTCATTTCTTAAAGAACAGAATAAAATTAAAAATAAATGAGATAGGGCTAGATATGATAACTGAGAAAAAGGAAACAAAAGGAAAGTCTATGAACGAGATCAAAGTCATTGAGGAGAAATTGAAGTATATGATTCTCGTTGAAATCATATATGAGTTATGAACCCTAATTGAGAACGAATAAAATTCCCTGTTCCTGGAAGGACGATTGAGCCATAATCTTTTATCAATCATATGTTTAAATTAATGATAATACACTGCTGTGATAAAATGAGAGAAAACGCTTCTTTTAAATGTGACACCCATGTTTCTCCATATGATTGCCCAGATCAAATAATAGATTATATAGAAAAATTTGATGAATTCTGAATTATTATTCATGACTGATGAAAGTCTATAATTAAAATAAATCATTGTCCGCGGTGTTGAAAAAAACTACCTGAATCAAAAAGAGATAGGTGGTTTGATGAATTAGAAGAAAAAGGATATGACAATCCATTTAATCAGAGTATACCAATTGAATATCAGACCAATAAACGATTTCAAAAGTAAAACGATATTAAACTGTTTGTATTTTATACAACCAGACACATAAAAAAACAGAAATTGCATTTAATAAATGTTCTTTCAATCTCTATATTGTTTGTGACGGAGTCAGTTTTTTGTCTTTTTTCAACATGACAGAGCTAGCTACTCAGGTTGCTAATCCAAATGTACAATGAAAAGATTTCATAACAGCTCAGATTATTAGGGATACAGCAGATCAAAGATTGGATGAGATGTGTTATAGTGAATACGCAAGGAATAATGTAAAATGCCTGGAATATAGATCAACGCAAGCGGTCATGTGATCTGTAACAAATGGACCAAAAAATGTAGGGAAGATGGTACAAGGGGCTCAGAATGCAGCGCAAAAATTACCTTCATTGCAATGAAAAAATTTATGAGAAATAAATCAAACCCTTAGAAATGCATGATTCTCTCTCAAAAACCCATGAAACAATAGAAATCAAAATCGATGTCATCCTGATGGATCTGTATGTAGAGTGAACCCTATTTGACATCCACCCAAAAGAACAGATCCTCATTTGCATAAGGAATCATCGTTAAAAGATCCGATTAAATATGATGATTATGGTAATATTATAGGAGATTATAAGAGCCCAGAAGTACATATTCCTATAAACCCTTAATTTTATATTTTAACCTTCTACTTTTTCTCATGATTAAAATAAAATTAACTGTCCCATATAAGTCAAATTTTTTCCCAATGTCTGATAAAATAACAGAAATATTTATAAGGAAAGAAGATTCTTGAAAAATTATTGATTCAATAAGAACTGAATATTGCGATTTCAAAGAAATATTTCTTACTTTACTTGATAGTATAGAAAAATTAGATCAAAAATGAGTATTTTATTTTCTTACAACGTATTGAAAAAACAAACGAGTAAAAGAATGAGATGTAGTGAAATTTTATTTTATAATGGACGGAGAACCTTGATACGATAATGATGAATATGAATTTATCTTTGAAGACACATTTGAATCGTTAAAGAAAGCTATCAAATCTTTCGAGAAAGAAGGAAAACAATATTTGGATTAGTGATAAGTTTGTTTTTTCGTTTAAAAGCAGGTCTCCCTTAAATTATTCGGATGAACACGTGCGAGGTATTGTATGTTAGATTTGGTTTATCTTATACTACTATCGTGGACGTCACTACGATCCGAGGATTGGTAGATTTCTACAACGTGACCCGATTGGGCTTGCAGACGACATCAATTTGTATAGGGCGCGCCCGAAGGAAGTCCCCTTGGGGGATAGGAAACTCAGCGGTGAATTATACGGATCCATGGGGGTTGAATAAAAAGGTGGTGAGTAAATGATGGGATTTGAATCAAGATAGTATTCTTCAAAAGTCAGAAGCTGATAATTGGTGGATCAAAGGAAGCGGGGTTGGGGTTTCTGTTGATAATTCAAAAATTAATTGGAATGGGTTGCGAATACCTGAGGATAAATCTACATGAGAATTTTTTGGTCTTAGAACAACAGACGCTTTTTTGTATCTCCCACGGGAAACAGCATCTACATATGGATGAACTTCATTTGAGGTGATAGATGATAGTACAGTAAGAGTAATAGATCAACCTTATCATTACGACTATAGAGAAAACGATTCTGTTGAGAATTTTTTGAGAAATACTGCGACATATGTTGGTAGTCCATCAGAAGATGGTACTGATTATATGATCCACTATGATAATCCTCTAATAACAATAACGGACTAAATCATTGCTGTCCAACTCAAATAGGTCAAAAACCAAGAAACCCAGCGCTAGCGCTGGGTTTCTTTCAACTGCTCTTTAATTGGACAGCTGAATTGATATAGGTCAATTACCATATTTACCCTATCAACAAAAAGATGT
>JBGTAD010000007.1:0-9353 GCA_041750055.1 Candidatus Absconditabacterales bacterium
TTGTTGTTTTTCGATGTTTTCAGTTGACTGGGTAATCACTGTAGAGGGCTTCACAACTCCAGTAGCTACGGTGCCTGTTAGTGTTTGTCTAGGTTGTACTCACGGCATTGTACATCCGGATACGAACAGTATCATGATCATTCATCATACAACTTGTTTTTTCATGAGATAGATGAGATATAATAGTCAAAAAGCACTAACAAAGCATTAACACTTCTTATCTTTGTATTAGTACAATTCTATTTGATTGAAGATGGTATATCCATCGCCCTGATGTCCATGTAGATAATAACGATCTGGTCTTTTTGTATTATAAAAGATATTTAATAAACCTACATGATCTTTTGTCAATCCAGATTCTTTAATAAAACAAGTTCATAAATTATTATAAATATCATATACTTGGATAGACGAAACCTGTCCCGTAAAAAGGGATTTAACAGTAAGATCATCTCTTTCCATCTTACAGTCTTTTCTAAGTTGAGGGCGATAGACTTTGTCAAAAACATCTTCAATCGATATTTCTGGATCTTTAGCTACGATTTTGATATATTGTTTGAAACGAAAAGGATCTTCTAGTTTGCTCTTTGTTTTGATAATAAATGGAGCCTTATTTTTAGATGTTTCTCAAAAACTATTGTCAGAATATATTTTGATACCTAATTCTGGATATTCATGAGTAGATAGCCATCATGTGTATGGGTCGCCCTGGAATATCCCTTCTACCAACTCATTTGTCACGAGAGGATCGTTGGGAAGATTGTCAAAATATGCTTGTCTTTCTTCTACACTCGCAGATTCAATCGATATTGCGCTTGGAGATTTGTTATCAGCTACAGGCTTTTGTTTTTCACTATTTTCAGCTGTCTGAGTAGTGACTATGGGTGGTTTTACGATTCCAGTAGTCACAGCACCTGTTATCGTTTGTTTAGGTTGTACTCATGGCATTGTACATCCGGATACGAACAGTATCATGATCATTCATCATACAATTTGTTTTTTCATGAGATAGATGAGATAATAGTAAAACATTAACTTATTATTACGTATATCCTATAGAATAAAAAGAATGATTTCAATACAATACAAAAAATCTCTTGTTAGTACAACCAACAAGAGATATAATTTTAAAACAGATTTTATCTTAAACCAACGGCAGTCATTGGATATATCTTATTAGCCCCCACTACACTATCAAGAAAGCGTTTATACGATACGTATTTACGATTACTCGTAGTCCTGGTGATAGACAACGGGTCGATATAGCTTACTACGCCTCCTTCGGGAGAATTATCATTTTTATCCACTCGTATAATCAATATAACATGTTGGTCTTTTAAAGTACCAGTTGTTTTGATATAATTCTTAGTATTAGCTGTCGAAGACAGATCTACGTTCGTACTATTGTTCACAAACAAGATGTTTTGATTGACTAATAAAAAGTCATCAACATTAGCAAAAACGGGCACCAGCACAAACTTATTATTCGTCAACCACGTCTCAAGTTGTGCTTTTGCATTAGCTCTTTGGATTGCAGTATAAGTCATGTACGTGGCATTGAGCCAAGACCCATCGTATGCATTACAATAGTTACGTGTGGTGATGATGCTCTGCCAGCCATTCGGGTACTTTTTGAAATCCCTCACCAGTGATGCAAGTTTGGTACCAGTAGGCTTATACGTTGTATTAGGGCCATCTTTGTATTTTGCCAGACACGCAGCTGCCATCATATACGATGTAGGATTGCAAGCTCCTTTAGAGTCAGGATAAGAAAGGGTTCCTTCTGCTGTAGGATAATTACCTCCAGGAGGACCTGCCTGTCTTTGGCAGTAGTGAACAAAGTGTTTGAGTATGGCATCGCTCACATAAAACGAATTACCAGAAACAGATTTTAACGTCTGCGCACCAGTTTTACTGGTAATGGGATCTAAGACATCCACGTTCTTTTCACATGATATCAAAGACAAGACAACAAATAACGAAATTACTACGATTTTTTTAGACATAATTTTAATTATTTTTTTGTTTTAATTTGAAATCCTTTGCAACGACTTACTAGTCATTGGTTTTTTGACAGAGCGACTTTACTTCTCTTGAAGTATATTCTCTGGATAGTTTAACACTACTTTTGTAATACTACTCTATCGTTTGATAATGCTTAATTTGTCATTTTTTTATTTTTATTTTAGATATTATTACTAGAATCAATTATATTCTACAAGGAAATGACGAACAAAAATCAACACATTTTAACTTTGCTATTACAACATTTAACTTCTTATTCTCCTGTTAAAGCTATCTCCTCTCCATACCACATCGCTACTAGTCTCTGTCTGGGTGGAGAGTCTTTTCACAATATCACATCGCCAAGCGTCTGCGTGACACGATCATAGTATGACGATCCGTATCGATCCTGATGGACAGACGTCAGATCATAGATGGGCACTTGACGACCATCTGACAGCGCTACCTGAGTCTGAAACTTGGAAATCATAGATTTGAGACTATCAAAGGTATCATTGAACTGTCTGAGCGGCGTATAGGCATAGACAGGATATCGGTCAGATTTGATGAGGTCGTGAATACGACTGATATAGTTCTGATACAACCTCAGCTCGTCAGTCCTAGGAAGTCTCACTGCACGAGTCGGCAAACTACGACAACGGATAATATCTCCATCGTAAGTAGCACAGATATCTTTGGTCCTCTTGAGTAATCCGATTTGTCATAACGCCAAGACTTGTTCTTCACTCAGCTCTTCTAGACCACTCAAAGACTTCCTGATGATTACATTGTCTTTGGCTTGTGTATAGCAAAACCTATCAATCAACTGATCAGATCCTTTCATCTTTCGGTCGATACAGCTGGCTTTGTTTGGCAAAGAGAAAGATCAAATCTGACGAAATTCTATTCCTAGCTCGAGTGCACCCGAAAGAGCAAAAACCTTTTTGGTGCCGATTTGTAAATACGTCTGTGAGAGGTCGAATGATTCTCATTGGATGAGCAAGAATGTTATCATTTCTTTGTTTTTGTCTGCTCCTTTGGGATTGGGCATGACAGCAACGATACTTGCAGTCGTACCCGTAGCGAGTAGGAAATATTCTTGAGATCACGTTTGGATGGATCAGGTTTTTATTTTCTTGTCTTCTTGAGATGGTTCTTGTGATTTCACATAGCAATATGTATCAACAATCTGTTTGTCGACCAGGAGATTGATACACTCATCACGATTGGGAAATCCAAAAGTTCCAGTCACTGTCAACATCTGTCCAGCAACGAGAAGTCCGTTGATCTTTTTGGTGGTCTTGCCTCGTCACAGTCTCGCCTGACTCAGGTCAAATGATGTAGGTGTATGTAGCAGCAGAGTAATCGATTCATTATCTTTGTCTGAGCCTTCTGGATCTGCGATGAGAGAGACGATGGAAATTTCTGGGATTGATAAAGTCTGTTGTCATGTTACTACTCAGACCGTTTTTATCTCTTCAGACTTCTTGGGTTCTTGTTTCTTCTGGACGGTGTAGCAATAGGTATCGACGACTATTGTCTTATCAAATCTGAGCTGGACGCAAGTAGACCTATTAGGAAATCATCGATTGGCAAGGATGGTCTGAGGAGAAGCACTCAAAGAAGAAGGTATTTTCTTGGTCGTCTTGCCTCGATGTAATGTATAGCGACTCATGTTCACAGGAAGTAAACGAGTATCCAGTACTGAAAAAGTAATCGTTTCTTTGTTTCTATCAGTGCCTGGTGGATCATACAGGATGGTATCTATTTTCAAGGGAACATAGATTCAGGTCGATAAGGATCACGTTGATAAAGATCAAGTTGATAAAGATCACGTTGATAAGGATCACGTCTGAATCACTGGGTAACAATAGGTATCTAAAACAACAGCTCCTGATTGTAAGGTAATACAGGTAGGAGTATTGGGAAACGATCGAGATCACGTGTAGATCTGTATTGCCGATGTCATGACCAGAGAGTTCATGGTCTTGCGTGTAGATCATCGATGAAGTGTATATGGCTTGAGACTAAGTGGTAATGGACCATCAAAGCTGAACTGAATCGATTCACGTCACACATCCGATCAGATCGGATCATAGTCAATAGAGAGAATACGAGGTATAAATCACGAGATTCCTCAAGAGGTGATGATTCCACTACCCAAAAAAAATCCTGTCAGATTTGGTCCAGTTTGATTAATTCCTGTATAGTTGGTTCACGAGACCAATGATCACGAGATGAAATCAGAGCAAATCTGACCTGTATTGATAGGGGTGATTGTGGGACACGATCATCAGCCTCATCATCATACATAGACCGTATTGGTAGTGACTACTTGTACCGTCTGGATCTGGGTATATGCTAGTATACGTTCGTCAAATCCAGGACTAGGAATTTGAGAACTCACAAACTGGCGAAGACAGCCATCTGACGAAGTCAACCCCAGAGATCATCCACCCACTCATCCATACACCACTGAATCAAATATCTGAGTATCACGAGAAAGCACGACGAACCCTCCGCTGATAGACAAGGTAAATCATGGAATGATGATGACATTCTCTGGTATAGGAAATCAAGCACTAGACGCAGCTATCACATAGCGCTGACCTGACCACAATATCAAAGACAATCACTCATCAGTTCACGATCACCATGACATACGCATACCTGACAGTGTTGTCGAAACAACGATCTCTACGTAATCGGGCAGAGCACTATCAGCATGATGAACTTCAACAATAGACAAAAATCATGCTGTATTGATACAAGATCATGAGAAGACACTACCTGTCAAGATCGTTCATGATCCGCTACCCAAACCATTATCTAAGCCATCGTCATCGTCTAGTACTATCACAGGGTCGACTACTGAGAATATCTTGCCAGGATTGGCAATAATACCTGATTGAATATTGAAGGCCCTAGACCCAGTAGCTACCGTGATGACCAACTGTCATCCATATCGCACACGCTCAAATGAATTGGTTGCGTTGACGTAAGGAGTCACAAGCGAACTGTCGACATTAAAACGATCTATCGGCAATCATCATACCAACAAAGAAATATCAATAGCTCACAAATCATTTAAGATCATCGTCAAACCAGAAACCAAAACAACGGATTTGTCCAGAATATGGATATCATTATCTGCCAAGACTACTGACGAGAGAGCAGGTATCGTGAATCCACTGAGTATCAGCGTTCCATTATTTGCTCCTATGAGAGAGAAAGATCCTGTCCAGTCAGCATCTCACAGGTTCGAGATTTCTATCCATTCTTGTACTCACTCAAAATAGACTTCAGTAATCTTGAGCAAGCCAGCACCAGAGGATAGCTGTCAGGAATTATTGGTTCAAGTTGATCAGGTCGATGACGATCCTGTAGCAGACAACACATCAAACTCTCCAGGATTTGCGATCCACTGAGAGAGGATATTACGAGTCCTTTCTACTGTCGTAGGATGTATCATCAGCGATCATCACGAATTCACCAACTCAAATGACGTCGCTTCATTATCATAGGACGACACCAAAGAAGAAGAAACCTGAAACTGATCTAGCAATATTCCTGACCAAGAGAGCGAAACATTGATCGCTGCAGTATCCGTCATATTCAGACTTAGACCACTCTTGGCAATCACGGATTGATCAGCAATCTTGGACATGATGTCACCATACACACGACTAACTCCAGACGGAAGCGAAACATTGGTCAACGTGACAGGAGAAGCTTTGACACCAGATACCACCAACGTACCAGTAAAAAGAGATCATCATCTATTGGTCAACTCGAACCATTCGTCTGTACCATCGACGAAGACTTCTGATATCACTAAGAGAGGAACAAGCTCTCATAAAGACTCTCATGAAAATACTCAGCCACTCATCTCCAACGGCGTGGACGGAGTATCGCTAACATATGATGGAGAAGTCACTACAGATTCGGTCTGAGTACTACCAGAATCTATACTGACCGATGTATTCGATCATGTCGAGAACAATAGATCAGATCATGTCGATAGTAGTACTGCGTATGATGACAGACTCATTCAGCTAGATCAAGTTCATATCGATCAAGTCGACATTGTTCAGCTGTATATGATAGAAACAATATCTGTCGACGAGCTTCCCGTCAAGGGGATCTGATCCGACGTAAATCAAGAATCGATAGAACTCGACACAAGCTCAATAGGCGCTCAAAGACTCGTTTCTCACGATCATGACACATCAACAGCTCATTCGCTAACTACTCCCAATCCGTCTACTTGAGAAGCTAATGTAATGGACAATCATGGATAGATCAACATGACAATACTCAAGACGACACGCAAGATATTCATTTTTTTTACCAAAGAAAAAATAAACCTGACAATCATTGACAGATGTAATGGATAAAATTTGGTGTCAAAGCAAGCGTTTGTTTTCTACAAAAATACAACACAGAATGCTCTATTTATTGATTGGGATACTTAGTTGGATTGGATTCGGATTTCTATATCTTATATACTGAACCGCCAAAGGAATTTGATATATTTTTTCTTTGGATGATTCTGTCATGCAGAGCTACTAGAGAAACTTGTGGATCGAGGCAACCAAGAGATTGAAGAGATTGAAGATTTCAAAAGAGGCTGAGTATAAAAACCACCCTCTCCAACAAAAACTCAGGAATCAGCTGGGGTCATGTTGTCCCACCATATAGTGTCGAATGAATAGAGTCGAATAAATAGCATATATCAAAAAAGCTATAATATAGCATCAGGGCAATTGGACACATGACAAAATTTTGTATCAGATTTGCTTTTTTTGAGATATCTGTTATGATTGTATTATGAAAACACATACTACAACTCAGCAATATCTGTTGCTTTTTAACACTATCGACAAACACCTGGATAAACACGTCCAGGCAGATGGTTTTATGCCGTTCAACGAAAAACTCAAAGAAATTATTAAATCTGATCAGCCTCTTCGTAAGATTTTACAACATTACGAACAAGAGCTCAAACTCTTTGGAGAGATCAGAAACCATCTCATCCATTCATCCAGACTCAATGGTCCAGAATATCTCTTGCCAACACCAGAAGCTCTCGGTCAATTACAAACCATTGCTCAACGCATTACCACGCCACCCACTGTCCAGTCACTCATCAAACAAACAGTATATACAACAAGCCTGGATGATGGATTATTATCCTGTCTACAAGTCATGCAACAATACTGATATAGTCATATCCCTGTGATGAATGATACGTGAACATATGTCTATACTCTCTCTCACAGACTCGTATGTGATCGAATCGCTTCGCATCCAGACATAGACATCACCCAAGATAACAAAATCAGTGAATTACTCGAAGATAGACAGGCTGATAACAATACAGACAATCTCTTTCCCCGAACATCGAGACGCTATGAATATGAATTTGTCTCAGCAGACACCTCGATCGATGAGGTCGAGCACCTGTTTGCCCAAGCAAGCAATACACGCAGACCCTTGGGAGCCGTCTACATCTCTCAAGATGGACAATCTCACTCCCCATTAATGGGAATTTTTACGTCTGGCGATGTCGTGATGTTAGAAGGTTTGAGGTAAGAGATATAATTGATTTATGAAATAATTTTTGTACAGTAGTGTATTGTAATAGATTTTATCTATACGTAATGTCGTCATCATGACTCATACCACACAAGCAATAGAAACATATCTTACAAGAGATCAAATACTCTCATTTATCAAACCACAAGATCTTTTGGAAGGTCGATGATCCCGCTTCAAAGTGGTTATTTTGCCAGATATTGATGAACGAACTCAAGAACAAGAAGAAATGAATAATAATAAGGAAAAACTGGTCAAAGAATTTCAAGATTCACTCATTTCTGGTAAAAGCAATTTGAGAATATAGTCCTAAGATACGATTGAAATAATTTATAAATCAATAACATACTTAATAAGTAGCTTTAGCATCTCATGTATGGTGATGATTTCTATTATATTCTCAAACAAAGCAGAAAAAGAATTTCTTTCACTACCAAAAACACCCAAGAAAAAATCAAAAAGAAACTTTTAGATTTCAAAAATGGTTGATCTCTAGATATTAAGAAAATGGTTGATTTTGATCCAGCAACTCATAGGTTCAAAATAGCAGACTATAGACTCATGGTCATCAAACAATGAAATGAATATCTTATTATTAAAGTCTGACACAGAAGAGAAATTTATAAATAAAAAAAACTGGATATTCGATCCAGTTTTTTCTTATGACATTACTCATATATCTACTGACAACTCTCACACATCACTCTCTCAAAGGGATCAGTAGGACAAGCGCCACCATACAGCTCTCCTTTTTTGAGTTTGTTGACATAGTCATCGCCTTTGGTAGCACGGAGATGTGCTTCTATCTCTTCTGGACTCATATCATTCGCTGATCTAGGTATTGATTGACCACCCAAAGCAGTATTCGTGACACCAAATCATGTACGTCATGATGAAAATCCTCAAGATGTGGGTGATCAGATTTGTTGAGATTGTTTGTTTGATATCTCTACATCTACGACCTTCTGAGGATCTCTTCCACCATCTTCTGATGCTTTCTGTCCAAATCACGCTCTTTCACCTCTTTTGTTTACCGTTTCGGTATATTTTTCTCCTTGGACAGTCTTTTCGATGAAGCAATAATACGTACCTTTGAGGCCAGCCTTCCATGCGTACAAGTAAATCTCTTCCATACGAGATCTCTCGACTTCTTTGATATACATATTGCGAGAAATAGCTTGATCGATGTGTTGCTGGAGGGTCGCCGCGACGTCTACTTGTGACTTTCGGCTATATTCGTACGCTGTCTTGAATAATTCTTTGTCTACTACTCCATCCAACTCAGCAATATGTTGGATGCTTCCACCTCCATTGAGGATCTTAGATTTGATAGACTCGTTTCGTAGTCACTTAGCTTTGAGTTGTTCGACAAGCTGACGTATGACAATGGTAAACTTACCACCCAAGGTCTCACGAGAATAGACATTCGCGAAAAAACTATCAACTGTACTCGACGTACCAGCAATGAGAGAGATCGATGCTGTCGGAGCTATAGCCAATAATAAGGCATTACGTCTCGCTGGATATGGATAACGCGTTGCATCGTAGTCACGAAATGGACCTCTTTGTTCGCACAGTTGTTTGGACTGAGCCAATGATTCGATATTCATAAATGCACCAATTTTGTCTGAGACAACCAGAGCATCTTGGCTATCATAGGGAATACCCATATCGATAAATAATTCTGCCAATCCCATGAATCCCAACCCCAAAGGACGCAGATCAAGACTATTTTTTTCTGCTTCTACAGA
>JBGTAD010000008.1:0-15656 GCA_041750055.1 Candidatus Absconditabacterales bacterium
CCATGATGCAGCGCAGAAATTACAGCTATTTCTTGCCAAAACCTCTTTCATCTGACATATATTGATCATTTATATTGATCGTGTCATAGTCAAAGGATGTATTCCAAGACATGCTGAGCATGAGCAACAGAAAACGCACTGATTGTTCATGTAATGACGTCACAATCAGTAATATCATTGAGTGAACATTGAAATTGTGTATCTCTGTTATATCATCCTCTTCGCATAAGTTTTCCCATGTCATGCAAATAGGCTGCAATAATGATTTGACGGAGACGATGTGCTGATAACATAGATTAAGAAGTTAGGTAAATAAAAAGGAAGGTGCAATGCTATAACTTGGATGAGGTGCTTGTGGAGGGTAATCAATTAGTACTGATCAGATAATTTTATAGTTATTGTGTGTAACAATCACTGATCCAGGAGCAATATAGGTAATATTTCCTTTGAAAACATATTCTCCTCAGCGTTTGGCGTTTTTAGTGATGAGGTTTGTTTTGGATTTTTCTCGGTCTATATGTTTTTTGTCTTCTTCGCTGGGAAAATAATGATTGATGATAGGATAGATGCCTTCCGTATTCAATTCTTTCATCAAATTAAACACAAAACGTTCATGCTCATCAGTTTCTTTTTTTTCAACACTTTTGAGATGACCATATCAGCGACTTTTTGCTTTTCATCGTCAGATTTTGGATAAAATATCTATCATTGCATCGACAAATATATCGGTTAGTTTGGTATCATAAGGACGTATATAAATTAAAAAATTATGGCTTGGGAAATTACTTACTATCCCATATGGTGTTGCTTCCTGATCGTGTCTGGTGATACTTGCATGGGTAGTGAGATGCAGTGTTGATCATCACGACATAATAAAGGGTGGTAAGAGATCATGCGTGGATTGTTTTCTTGCTCGTGTGGACCAAAAATTATTCGCATTTCGTAGCTTGGTTTCATTAGTATCAGTATCAAGATATTCTTGTGATAAAATGGGAATCAAACGGAGTTTTTTGCTAGTTTTGCGAGTTTGCTCATTTGCTATTGCTTGACCCAGTGGTATTTTGTGTAAATCAATAGTGCTTTCATTAAAATCAAGAAAACGTGGCAAGGTCCCCTGAGGCAGTCCACATGATACTGCAAAAGGAATATCCCCATGACCAAAGGCATCCACAATACTTTGACGATCAGTATCTTGCATATGAGCTAGGACATAGCCAATTAGTGTGTCACTGTCCAGATCCGTGATGTAGGAGGAGGAAAAATTTAAAGTGATGCTATAAGTCATATACAAAAAACATAGAAATTAAAAATTGTGTTTTCAAACTTGAATGATGTATATTTAGCAATATATGTTATATTACTAAATATAATATTTTTTTATTATCAAAACTTGCTCGTGAGATACACTAGTTTGATATAAAATCTTCTCGCACTATACCTCTCTCCATTCCGATTTCAAATCACTTTCCTCCACATTTCTACTACTGATCACTAATCTTGGCGAGATGATTATACAGCACGTTTCCTGGTATCGTGTCGTCCTTTGAGCTGATTGATGAGTCGTCATTGAGAGATCGTGCTGTGGCTTGCATGAGCCTGTACTACACCAGACGCGAAGATGATGACTTGAGGAGATTCGTGTCTGATCTTGGTCTGGGTGGCTATGTGATGCTTGAGATCGCCAGTACCCAATACATCCACCATGTAGATATTCTCTAGTCCTAGTGTATCGATGGCTTGGTATACTTCGCGACATGCTCATCCCGAGATACTGCAGCGTCCAGAATGTTTGAAAACAATAAAATCTGACTTCGACTCCATGAGATCGTCAAATTGTTCTATCGAGGTGAGTGAGTGCATCGTGACTATGATGAGTTACTGATAAAAAAGTAGTGAAACTATGACCGTGAGTGGTATCAGGTTTGGTACTTATTTTTTTGGATTTTTGGATTTTTGACTCAGTAGGGTGATGATAGTTGTTGGCTGAGTAGTATGATGTGATGTGATGTGACATCTACGACACTCTCGACGGACCTGATAGTAGTGTCTGATATGCCTGGATCAGCTCCTGACCACAGCGCTGTCGCGTGATACGAGTCCAAGGCACGAGACGCTCGTCATGTTGACGTACTCGTGTATGCATGGTCTCGATCGGTATCCATTGGTAGGACATCACTTCGTCAGGATGGGGCTGGATAGGGGAGCCGTCGTACAGTCATGCGAATACATGCAGATACTCGTGCTCTATCAGATCTGGTGGTACGGGAGCCTGATAGATGAACTCCGTCACGTAGCTCAGCGGACAGCGCATGCCCATCTCTTCTGACAGTCTCCTGTATGCTGCGTCGAGCGATAGTTCGTCAGGGTATTGATGAGAGCAGCAGGTGTTGGCGTATAGTCCCGGACTATGATATTTGGTCATAGCTCTTTGTTGGATGAGGATATTACCACTGGTGTCGAATACATATACCGAGAATGCTCTGTGCAGTATGCCGCGACGATGGATATCCATTTTTTCTCCCAGTCACACAGGCTGGTCGTGTTCATCTACTAAGATACAAGATGTCATGAAGATTGATAAAACAAATAATGATCTTATGTCTATGGTTTTCATGCAGATAATCAAGAACTATCGTAGTGGCATTTACTCTCATACTGACTGATTTCCTCTTTTCCAACTACCCAATAAAAATCTGACCTTCAAGCTCTGATTGTTCTTGAAATTGGCATACTATTGAGTACGGTGCAGTCAGATTTGTATTACTTTTTTGTGATAGTTTTTGGGTATAGTTTTTGGGATTATTTTATTGTGTTTATATATTGATGCATATGGTACTACGTCTTAGTATAAGTCTCTTGGTGATATGCGGTATCATCGTATCCTGATGTGCTCAGCAGCCATCGACACCATCGCTCACTGCCATCCCTGATGATCAGACGACTCCAGCTCAGCCGCTCATGGCCCAGGTCTTGCCTGATCAGGATGCATCTGGTATCCAAGCGATCGATCTTGCGTTCAACAAGACATCTCGTGATACGAATCGTTCGTTATCGATCTTCAATGGTGTCCTCGTCACCGCAAATACCAAAGAATGTAATATTGCTCCAGAGTGATTATATTGTAATGGTAACAAAGAATTCGACGCTGCCAATCCTCAGTATGTCAAATATCGCGAATTGTTTGGTAGTGGAGTATTTAGGATCGTGCAGGCCAGAGTGATGATCACTCAGCCTGATTGAGCACTCATATTCACTGAGAATAGAGCTTCGTTCGATGTTCTCACCAATACATCATACGTCAATTCTGGCAATCAGATTTGGTTTCCGTTGACATGATGACAGATCGCATTGTTATTCAAAGAGTATCATATGGTACAAGGTATCGCAGAGGTAAATCCTCAGACGATTCTCCAGCTTGCACCTTTGCAGATCTATCCTCAGTACCATACCCTCGTATACAACTCCAATCCTCAGTGATGATCACAACAAATTGCACTGTGTGGATCTGCACCATCATCATCATCTCAGGAGCAAGGGTTTTGGGATAGTCTATTCCAGTGATCTAGCTCATCTGCTAGCCAACCTGCTGTGCCGTGTGCAGGTAGCGGTACTGTGACATTGTCTGACCCTATCGTATCCAAGTCTCGTATGATTATCCAAGGATATTCGCGTACTACTCCTGCATCATTGACTTTGACGCTCCAGTCATGAGCGAGTACTCCTGTGAGTATCACCCCAGTCATGAGCTGATCAGATGCCATCGTGCAATTACCTGATCTCATTCCCAATACGCCGTATTCACTCACGCTACGTACGAGTGATGGAGTAGAATATACCCTCAATTTCCAGACATTCGCGCCATTCGCACTCATCAGCCAAAAAAACATCACCGGTCATATCCTCTCTCAGACGGGTACTCAGACCTGATATCAGTGAATCAATATCGTATGATCGACGATTGTCTCTCAATACAACAATAACTACCATCTATGTTTCAATCAGCCACTAGACGAAGAATCCGTCCTCTCTAGTCTCACCAAAGCGATGGGATCAGGAGCGTATTCAGCGTCCTTCTCATTCAATACTCAGCAGTACAATCCCGATATTGGTAGAAATTACTGCGTGATGTTGTATTATTATGTAGATCCTACTAAGACTCATACCTACACCCTCGAGGGTATCCAAAGTATCGCAGGTAGCACACTCCCTCAGTCAGCCATCATGACGATCGTGCCACATCAGATCACTGATCAGCATGCATTCGTCACATCAGCAGGCAATGCGATCAATATCCTCCCACGTCTGGGAGCTATGAGTACTTCGCTACAACTAAATTATAAAAATATCCCCAAAACTGATCTTCGATATCGTAGTTGTACATTTCGTACGGGTGCAGACCTTGCCAAATCAGCGACCAACGTCAGACAGCCAGGTGAAGAATGAGTGACGTATGAGTTAGCTCGTAATTTTATCCAGTGTGGACCTTCATCCAAAAGAACCGTCTCATTCAAAAATTTCGAACGACGAAAATCTAAAGTCGAAATGATCGATACGAGTACACTATTTCCCCAAGCTACACCTCAATTTTTTCAGATTTGATTTGCTCCTTTTCAAGAAGACAGTGTAGGCAAGATCTTCATCAGGACCAATATCGGTATACATGCCAAATATTCTCTAGATACCGTGCATCTGTGGCTGCATCGTTTTGATACTGGCAAAGCCATCACATCAGGGACTGTGACGGTCGGATATCTGGTAGGGAGATCCTTCCAATCTACTACCAAGTCACTGGATAGTACGAATTATCTATCGTTTGCCATACCCAAAGACGCTACCGTGTGATATGCATACGTACAGACTCCAGATGATCAGACGTTTATGATCCTGAGTGATCCGTACTTTTGATATCAACCGACTCCTGGTGGCAATACCTTTATTTCGTACAACAACAACTTTGGTATAGAGCCTCGACAGATCGGTGGCCAGAGAGTGCGAGATCAGCCAGGAAGATTTAGGATGTATGGGTATTCTGATAGAGTCTTGTACAAACTGGGTGATACCATCGAAGTCAGCGGACGGCTTCGTCAGCCTGGAGTATCCAAGATCCCTCAGTGACCTATCACTGTCACGCTCAGAGATCCTGACTATACCTCGATAGCTACTCGTACGATCACGAGTGTCGATGAATTTGGTGGCTTCGTGACGCAGTTTCCTATCAATTCTTGATCCAAGCTGTGAACGTATACGATAGGATTTGTATATGCGTATCCTGATGGGAGTACATCAGAGTATACCCACTATCTCCAGATTCAAGAATACAAAAAATCTTCCTATCGCATTGATACGAGTGTCATCACGGGCGCTGGTGAGACTTGATCCTATCTCAGGGTCAGACCTTCATATTATTTTGGTCCAGATCTCAAATCATTCGACGCACAGCTCGACTATACGCTCAGAGGAGACGGATACGGATTGCGAGATCGAGAACACTGTGGCAAGACTCGATGTGATGAGCCCTTTTACTACAATCGTATCTGGTGAGATGGATTTAGTAGCGGATGATTCCAGACCATCAAAGGATATACCAACAAATTCCTTGATATCCCTCTCAAAGTACAGACTCCTGTGATTGCGAATTTCTCACTGGATATCGTCATGGTCGATCAGCTGACCCAAGAAGTCGTCACCAAGTCCGTATCTCAGAGTATCTATCCATCGCATCTGATCGGATTCAAAGGATATGAGTATGTTCGGCATACGTTTGGACAGCCCTACTCTTTGGTAGGTAAGGTCATGCAGTTTGCAGGAGATCGTGGAGTATGATTAGAGAATTATCAAGACGCATCCGCATGACAGGCATTGACTATCGATTTGTATTATGCAGATTTTGCTGCCGGACAGGAACAATGACCCGATGGAGAGCGGTACTACGCAGATACCAATTACAAAAAAATCAAAACCCTGACTACTACATCTCGTGATGACGGAGCTTTTTCTCTGCAATTACCTCTTGATCAGGTAGGTAAATACTTCGTCAGGACTCGTCTAGGCGATCAGATAGAAAACCAAAGAACTATCAACGTCTATGATACCCAAGGCGCAAGTTATTATAACTATCGATTTTATGGACAGATACAGAATAATTTCACTCTCACGGTAGATGTAGCAGACAGAGAGTATCAAGAAGGTGAACTTGCTACCATCAATATCGAGCCTTATATCAAAGGAGCTACAGCTCTCGTCACTGTAGAAAAAGAAGGAAAAATCTTGTCTCAATCACAAACCATACTCGACGGAGCAGCGCTCCAAGTCAAAGTACAAAAATCTCGATTTCCTAATGCTCATGTGTCGGTCGTACAGTTCGTAGGTGAACAGACCAATGCCAATATCAGCAAACAACGTAAAGAGCCTAGGATCTTCATGGGATATACCAATCTCAAACTCGACCCTAGTATGATGCATATCGATCGAGACGTATCGATCCAGGATGCTAGTGGCAAGATCCTGCAGTATGCACAGCCTGGACAAAAAGTCCGCGTATCAGTGGTCACCAAAGATGCAAACGGCAAACCTATCAAGACCAGGATCTCAGCAGGAGTGATTGATCAAGCATTGATAGATATCTATGACCAACTCAGACAGCCACTGGAGGCGATATATTTCTTTACTCAGCCAGGGTTTTCTATCGTATCCAATCGAAAGAATCTATATCTAGCTCTCAAAGTATTCTCTGCTGACGGACTCAAAGGATGAGGATGATGAGGAGCATGAGCAAGTCCTATCAATTTGATCGAACCGAGAAAAAACTTCTTGGATGTCGCATACCGAAATGCAGCACTCCTCACCAACAATCAAGGTCAGATTTCTTTTGAAATGACGATGCCTGACAATGTGACTACACGAATAGTCGATCTGATTGCTGTAGGTAGTGCCTGACAGATGGATACGCATAGATCATCGTTCAAGACGACTAAGCCGGTCATCGTCCAACCCAATCTTCCCAAATTCGTCACGCGAGGAGATGCGATTGCAGTACCAGTAGGTGTGGTTACTCAGGATAATTTCACGGGTATCGTGCAGTTCACGGGTACCTTATCTATATGATCACAACGTGAGCCTATCAGTATCTATCAGGCCAACGGCAAGAAATATTTCGATCTCTTGGTCAATCGCTTCGACTTGGATACGATACTCAGCTACGATGATATGATCGTCGATCTACAGGCAGGTATGGCAGACCGCGTCCGCGTCTCGCTCCCGATCAGAAAAGACGGACTCATCCAGAGAGCATATCACTCCTATGCAGGCAGGGATGATACTCACACGATCGATCTAGAGCAACCAGCCAGATCATACAAACTCACCGCCACAGTATCGACAGTACCTATCAAGATAGTAGAAAACTGACTCAAATACTTGATCAGATATCCATATGGCTGTACAGAGCAGACTCTCAGTAGCTTATATCCACTACTGATAGCATCTCAGCTGTGAGAGCGTGGCTATCTATCCAGACAGATCTATAATTCTGGGATGTTCATGCTCAATGGCACGACCCGAGAAGATCCTGTGCCACATGTCAATGCAGCTATCCAAAGACTCTCTATACACCAAAAAGCAGGATGACTGATGTGATATCGACCAGGCAATACCTATTATCAAGATGTGGGAGATATCCAGCTATCGATCTATACCTACTTGGTACTCTCTGCACTCCAGGATCAGTGACAATATATCATCAAAGATACCTTCATCGATTCACTAGAGCGCTCTCTCAATCAATCTCAATGAATGGATGCTGCGTCGATCATGATGTTTCAGTTCGCCAAAGCAGTCAACGGTAAATCTGTATCTGCTCAGTATGTCCAAGAATTACTCAAAAAATATCCTAATGATATGATCATCCAAACATATGGATACGCGACTCTGGCTTATCTATGAACTCGCAATGCTGCTACTCAAGATACGTTGATCAAATATTTCACCAACAATAATACCAATGCATACGGAGTATACTCTAGTCCCAACATCCTCAGAGCGGTATTCTTGAGATGACTAGTCAAAAATCAGCAACTCACTCAGGCATATGATCAAGTTATTCATTTTCATAAGACAGTCGACCAACAGTGACTACGATGACGATCTACCCAAGAGAATATGCAGATCATCATTGCTCTGGGTGAATTCATATCAGCAGTCAAAGTCAAGGATCAACAATCAACCTATAGTCTCAATATCCTAGATCGCTCCTACACCGGAGTCATCAATCAATGATCACTGACGACTACCTACGTGATGACTGGGTCTACTGCATCATCGATCGATACCAAGTTCGTCTCATCAGCTTCGTTACTGCTAGATATTGCAGTAGAGTATATCCCTCAGGATATCGATACTCTCCCCAACAAACTCGTACAGATGTCAGCGCTGTGATTATCCTCATCTGCTACCTGACAAACATCGGTGATTGATACAGTCAACGATGCGCGTATTGGAGATGTAGTGACACTTCATGGATCATTCGCTATCCAAAAAGACGTCAGACAATTTGCTGTAGTCTATGCTATACCATCCAATATCACGATCATCAATCCTGATCTCCCATCACAACAACTCAATAATCAATGATGAAACCAATGATGAAATCCGTATCAAGGGATCATTACATCGAATCGACAAGGTGATTATCGATGATGGAGGTCGTCATCACTACGCTTTACCAGTATTGGCAATTCATCCAGTCGATATAGCTGTTATCCATCTCATTATGAGGTCAGATTTGATAAACTCTTCTTATATTATGATGCACTCAGTGCTGGTGCTGGATGTCGTATCAGTTTCGATACGATCAAGACTCACTATGGCAAAGTCAATGTCCTACCAACACAAGCGTTCCAAATGTATGGAGCAGACATACGAGGTAGAGCAATGATCAAATAATCAAATACTATGCAAGACAATAAAAATCTGAACCAACAAAAAGGCAGGCTTGATTACAGCTTGTCTTTTTGCTATACACGAGGAGTATATGATTCTTTTACTACCTGGTGTATGGTTTTTCATGCAACAACTCCTCCAAGATATTTTTGCACTCAAGGAACAACTTGATGTACTCAAACCTTTTGATCAAACTCAACTCAAAAATCTCAGAGAGTGGTTTCGTATATGATTTATCCAAAACTCTAATGCTATCGAGGGAAACACTCTCTCATTGACCGAAGTCAAAGTATTGCTAGAAGATGGGATCACAATCGGATGAAAGACAGTAAAAGAACTCAAAGAAACACTCAATCATGCTGATGTATTAGATCAGTTGCATGATCTGTTTGGTCAAGATGATAGTCAATGACTCATTGATGAAGATAGCGTATCTAAACTTCATAGTATTCTCATGATGGGAACGCTTCCTTCTACACAATGTGGCACACGAAGAACAACGCAGATACGAATTTCTGGTTCTGAGGATTCATTTCCTCATCCTGATCAAGTGCCGTTGAGGATGGAGGAGTTTTTTTTATCTTACGCTAAGATACACACCTTAGAACAAGTTGCTCGTGTTCATTATGATTTTGTAAAGATTCATCCATATCATGATGGGAATGGGAGAATAGCGAGATTGTTGATGAATATTGCCTTGGTTGGGTTATGATATTTTCCTATCATTATTCCTGTTGTTGTGAGAAGTGAGTATATACAAAGTCTTCAATGAGATCAATTTGACACACGATATCAATTCTTCCTCCGACAGACCAAAGAAAACCACAAAGATTATCTGAGATTTTTCACAAAATAAGTATTGCGTTTGATATCAAGTATTATGATGATAGCAATTCATACGAGATCAATGAATCTATGCAGACTGTTCGTGACGTTATTGCTTCTTCACCCAAACAAGATAGCTAAAGAGCGAGAAAAAAATCCAAATAATACCAAAATCTGAACAATAACAACAAGCCAAACACACAAGAGGCCTGCTTTTTGTTTGGTAGAATATATAAGAAGTTGTTTAATGATTATCTTATTATCAATATGACAAATTATGTATATATCGATGGAGCTAATTTGCATCAAGGCTCAAAGTCTCGATGAGGCATTGATTATCAAAAATTTAAAACATGGATAGGTGACAAGTATCGTGTTAGTAAGATATATCTTTTTATGTGATATATAAAAGGGAATGAACTTTTGTATTCTCAATTGAGTCAGTGGGGATATATATTAATCTTCAAGGAAACATTAAAAGTTGATGGCAAAGTAAAATGAAACTGTGACGCTGAGTTGGTAATCAAAGCAGTTTCTGATCAATACGAACAACCAGCTTCCCAGGTAATACTCATCACAGGGGATGGAGATTTCGCTTGTCTATTAGACTTTTTTCGCCAGAAAAGTCAACTTGTCACATTATTAGCACCGAATAAAAACTATTGTTCTTATCTGCTCAAGAAAAGAAATATTCCTATCGTATTTCTTGAAGAATTACATCATAAGTTAGCTAGAGTCACTACAAAAATATAAATAAAAAAGCCCCCAGTAGAGACAGAACTCTAATAGGGTCTTTTTATCTTGTGACAATATCATATCTAAAACAAAAAAAAATGCAATAGGTTTTGATATTTCTCTCTATATACTTAATGTACCATCTCTCCGATTACGATTACATACTGCCCGAGCATCTCATTGCTCAGTATCCCGCACAACCAGCCGATCACGCCCGTTTGCTCATCGCGGATGTGGGTCAGATTTCTGTTGGTTTGACTGATGCTCATGTGTACGATCTTCCTGCTTTGTTGGATCCTCATACCCTCATGATCCTCAACGATACCAAGGTCATCAAAGCGAGAATCCCTCTAGATCATATTTCTATCAAGCTTTGTACTGGCAAGGAGACCATTCTTGACCAAGGAGAGATTTTTGTAATCAGTATACGTGATTCCTATCATATCGAAGTGTTAGTCTCTGACGGCAAACACTTCAGACCCTGATCTATCATCTATCTGGATCCAGACAGGGGAGTGGTCTTGGAGAGTATACGTTTTACAGATGATGGGATCTTGCTACATACGGGATGATCTGACGTCAGTGCATTGCTCGAGCAGTATGGTCAGATGCCCTTGCCTCCGTATATCGCTCCTAGCGAACAAGCACAATCTCACTATCAGACTCATCGAGCTCGTCATGAAGGATCTGTTGCTGCTCCGACAGCTTCTTTGCATCTGACACCTGCTGTGATATCAAAGCTTCGTGATCGCTGAATTCGTATGGATATGCTCACCTTACACGTAGGGATCAGCACCTTCAAACCTCTCATTCACGATCAGATACAAGATCATGATATCCATGCCGAGCAATGTATGATCACTCGAGATCTGCGAGAACGTATAGCCAATCAAAAACAACACTGACATCCGATTCTTTCGGTGGGGACGACGGTCACCAGGACCTTGGAGAGTATGCCCTATATCCGACAATCACTCAAACTGCAATGGGATCAGATTGATCATGGTTTGACGAGCCAAACGATACATCGGCGAGATCAGTGTTCAAAAGATCTGGATCCTCAGATGATACAGGATCTGGTAGTCACTGACAGGGGAGTATGATGCCAGACCAAGATCTTCATCATGCCTGGACGATCACGACGTATCATCGACCAGATGATGACCAATTTCCATCTCCCTAGGACTTCGCTGCTGGTCATGATCGCAGTATTGACCTGATATCAGCAGATGCGTGAGATCTATGATCATGCTATCCGTGAGCAGTATCGCTTCTATAGCTATGGTGACGCTATGCTCATACGTACAAAATCACATAAACCTAAAAAGTAACTATAAGATCACAAAATTTTCTTGAACTGTTGGGTTTTGCTATTCCCTTTTGTCTTATTCGAAATATATCTTGAATTATCTAAGATCCTTGGAATATTCAGTAGTTTTATTTATTTGCTTTGATTCTTTATGAAAGTATTTTCGTACATTACCCATATTTTCTTTATTTCTTTATTTAGTTTTTTTTTAGGAGAGTGATTGTTGTGGTGATCTTGATTGATAGGATTTATTGATGATTTAGATCATACTGTATTATGGCTTTATATATATAGATCTTTCCAGTTGTGTTGTATGTCGATCCTATGTTTTTATTTATATAATCTTTATTACAAGTCAATTTCATATAATGTAGTCGTTATTTCACTTGTATTTTCTTTATTGATATACGTTCCTTGGATATATATTGTAGATATTTCTATCGTTATGGAGATTGTTGGGAGATTATCTGGTTTGAGTTTAGACTATTATCTTATCGTTGCATTAGTGACTTTTTTTATTACGTATCATTTTTCTTTTTGGTTAGTTTTTAGTATAATATTGTATGGTTTGTGTAAATACTATGATATAAGACCAAAAGTCTAAGACATCGTTTTCTCTATAGTTCATGTTTTATTACAATAATAAATCAAGAAATGAAATTTATAATTCACCCATATAATAAGTATCTTATATTTTGAATAGTCGTAATATGACTAATTCTCATATTATATAACGATTTTCTTGACTATAGATTTTGATGAATGATAAATTCTTGGTATGATCACAGTACTATTGATAATATCGTGACCCATGATAAACGCATCCAACTTCGTGATGGAGAGAATCGTATCCAATCTGGCGAGATAGCAATATTACCTATATATAGACAATGAAAAGACTATCTTGAACCCAATATGAATATTGCAGTATCTGGATACATTACTATTGCATATGTTCAACAACAATACGGCATCCAACGCTGAATTCACTGAAGAGATATCCTATTTGAGTTGTCTTGTATGAGATCTGGATGTCAAAAAAATAAATTGTTGCTATCGTATGTGTATGATATCATAGAATTAATAACTTCTAAATCTCTCTATACATATCAGCCTCTTGTTTTTTTGCCTACATCATTTAAAAAAAAATCTCATCAAAAAGGTGCTACGATTGAATCAGATGTATATACCAGTATTAAACAACGAAAAAAATACATAAATACTATCAGAAATACACCTAACTTTCAAGAAGATTGAGAGTTTTCACAAAATCGTTTCAATATTTCTGCCTTAATATACACTATTTCACATTATTCACATAATGACGATTTTGTTAAACAGAATATAAAACCTTTGTGAATAAAAAATGAATCTGGTTTTTTGTATCCTTATCCTCACTATATATGAGCTAATCCTAAAATAATATCACAGACTTGATATCTTATATTACAAGCTCAAAGTGACGTGTCTATTTTTGTTTCTACTCTTTCTGGAAAAATATATGAAAACGAATGAATACGTCAAAACTTTCGAGATTACTACCTGCAATAATATCAATAATATCACAAACATCCCAAAAGTAACTATCAAATCTGATCATAAACACGGTCAGATTTTTGTTTTTTTGAAGATTGAGATATACTTATGAGTGTGTTTTATTACTATGCCAAACGATGAACATCATCAAAATATCCATCATCAGTATCGTCATCATCAGCTGTCTCATGCTAGGAATGACTTCTGCACAGAACTCTCGTCGATGAAGTTATGGCTCCAATCCTCAAAATATCCTGGATGCTGTCGTAGACAAAGCCAACGAGGATCGTACGATCCAGCAGACCCAATTAGATGCCGTCTCTAGACAACAAGGTTCCTATCCCAGTGAATATAGGATAGCAAATACTCTGGATGCACTCAGGATAGCTATCGCTCCGTATCTCCAGCGAGCTGCGTATATTGCTCTGGCAGTAGCGACGATAGGGATTATCTACAATGGATTTCAGCTCGTGACAGGACAGGGTGATCTAACTACAGCCAGGACCAATATTACCAATATCTTGATTGGAGTGATCATCGTGACAGGATTTTATGCAATTATCAGGATCTTTGTGTCGCTCATGAGTGCAATCTTTAGCTTGTAGTGAGTTGGATTTTAGTGATTATTTAACATATATCTCAAACACGATGAAATATTTCTTTCTTAGCATGATATCGTTAGTACTGATAGCTGTGGGCTCTCGGCAGTATTCGTACGCCTTGCCGCCCAGCTACGATCAGAATTTCGCTCGTCATCTCCTGGATGGCAAACCCAACGCTCAGTGAGAAGTACAATCCGTACGATGATTTCCTATCGACAAAAACAAATCCATCATGGACAATATTCGTGTCCTGTTTTATCCTGATATTTCTGGAAGAGGCTGATATTTGCGAGATTTTTTTAGAATCATTGGATTCATTGTCTTGGTCGCTATGTTGATCTGGAATGGAGTGATGTTTTTCAACGGTGCGTCAGATGAGTGAGAAATAGCCAAAGCGAGGACGAATTTATTATATATTGGACTGTGATCCTGATTATTCTTTGGAGCGACCCGAGTATTATGAACAGCGCTGAGGATCACGAATACCGGAGGTACCGAGAGGCTGGTGACGGACTTGCAGAACAATGTCCTGTTCCAAGTATTAGCATTCCTCAAAGCGATGGCGTTTTTTATCGCTATCATCATGATTGTGTATTATTGATTTAGAGTGATCCAAGCATCTGACAGCGAAGACAAATTCAATGAAGCTAAAACCTGAATCCTGAATATTGTGGTAGCGTTGATCTTTATCAAATTGATTGATTATATCTTCTTCATAGCTCAGCAGACTGACTTCAAATCTAGAGCTATCGAACTCATCGTACAAATCAGTAGAGCGATGGCGTATGTATTATGATTTCTCTTCGTCCTGATGCTGATCTATGCAGGGATCAGACTCCTGACCTCCAATGGTGACGAAGGCACCTTGACTCAAGCCAGGAATATTATCTTCAATATCTTCTTGATTACGATTGTTATTTTCTTGTTTCTCTTGATTATCTATCAAGTATTTAACGAGTTTGCATAATGAGCAATACTTTATATAGATCATAGATCGTAAGATAAACCATAAAGATATGCAAAACAATCTTCCTCAATATAACAACGGATCATCACAACAAAACTTTCGAGATATGGTCGATTTGTATGTAAAAGAGTTATATCATATATACCATTGAGCAGAAAGTATAGGTGCTGATAGTATGGTTTTTGAAATAGACAAACATCGTATTCTAAAATCGTATATGCCTTGATTAGACCGTAAAGAGATAGAACGGTATTATAAACTTCAAGAAATAGTAAATGATAATAAATGAGCTCGTCCAGAAACATTTTTAAAGAATTGAAAAGAAGTTTTCTATCCTATTAAATCAGAAAATATTAGTGTCGTGTGTAATCCCTACGATATAAATGAATTTTCTGATGGAAAGAATATCTCTGTTATTGTTGAGTTGAAGAATATACAAGCACAACAGGTAACATTAGATGAAGAAAGTGATGAGTATCGTTCACTTCTTGATACTTATAGGTATGCATTATCCAAAAAGTTTCCTTGATTCAAAAACATTATTTGGAAAGAATGATTTGTTAGACTAAATCATCCTAATGTAAGAAAAGATGGTGATATGTACATTATTACTGATGTATATTCTATCACATCATTATTAGAGAAAATGAACAAAAGAAATATATAACAAAGTCTTTTAAGTACATAGAGAGTCTGTATGATACAAGCATATGGTTTTTTATGTTTTATGATGACAGATATGTAT
>JBGTAD010000009.1:0-6198 GCA_041750055.1 Candidatus Absconditabacterales bacterium
GTTGACTTATTAGAAATATTGATTTTTTTATAAACTCTAGCGATCCAAAAATTCTCTTAAAAAGACTTGACTCCCCCCCATTCATTATGATTTATTTTGATGTTTGTCTAATAAACAAATTGTCGGTTTCTGTATAATCTGAGACTGACGATTCCATGTGTCATGAAGCAGGGTCACTCAATTCATGAAGGGATAATCTTCTTTCTCCCATTTAGTTTGAATTCTCGCTTTCCGAAATTCAAATTAAGTATGTAAAGAAGAAAACAAAAAATAAAAAAAATCAGAAAAATGGTAAAACTACCCATTTCTATAATTCTACTCCTCGCAGTAGTCCTCTTCACATGCTTATCTTGTGCGGAGAAGAATCCTATGAGTCCAAATACTCAGATTAGTGATAGTAAAGATGACGGATTAGAGTTTTCTTATTTGTTTGAGAAAGAAATACTCGTAAAGGATGCTAGTGGTAAATACTACATTGTTGTGAAAATTAAATCAAATTCAGAAGATTTAATTGAAAAAGCAATTAGCCAGAATCCTTATATACGAATAATTGATAACAATGAGAAAATGTTGCCATCTATACAGGGAGATAACGAATCAAGTATTTTGTATTCCTCTAATAGAAAAAATGACGTTTGCTACCACTTAACGGAAAAAAGAAATCTTCCATTAGGTGTTCAATACGCATTTCATTCTTCCCCGGCTGTTGACTTAAATAAAGCTGGTTGTGGAACAGGTGGTGATCCTTATCAAACTGCTTCATTTCAAGATGACCTTGCAACAAAAGTCTATACGGCAAATAACTCTAGTTGTGGAATCTTATTCACTTACTATAGTAGAGGATGTTGTTGGTATTCGTTTGGTTGGTATAAAAGAGGAAATAGAACTCTTGGATTGCGGATCAAAACTAAACGTTTATAAAAACAAATACATCTGTATAGTGAAAAGACTTTAACCCCTTTTACTATAACAGATGCAACACCTAGATTATGAAAAACGTGTAAGGATTCAATCACTAATATTTGACTCTCCTTGCTGGCATTCACCATCAGCGATAGCGAAGATTGTGGATGTCAGCAAGGGAACTATATCAAATGAGCTCAAACGATTTAAAAGTAGATGAATACCTTATAATGCACTACAAGCTCAGGAGATGAAAGAAGAAAAAAGAAGAAAAGCGAATCAGGAGATTCATTGAAGAATGATTGTTTGAACGAAGCTTGAGAAGTATATCGTTGAACATATTATATTGTATCGATCTCCAGAACAAATCACAAAGACTCGAAATAAGATCGAACGAGATACTCTGTCTCGAAGTACAATATATCTCTATATCTATCAACATCACCCCGAACGAAAGAAACAATACCTCAGAAGAAAATGAAAGAAGTACAAGCATGGAATTGCTCACAAGATAAAGATACCAAACCGTGTTTCTATTGACGAAAGACCTAAGGAAGTCGAAGATAAAACCAGCAGATGACATCTAGAGTGAGATACTATTGTGTGAGAAAACAAATCAGATTGTATTATCACGATTGTAGATAGAAAGACGAGTTTCTTGTGGGCAAGAGTCGTACAACTCCAGCCATGAGAAAATCTCTCTGTTGTTGTATCAACCTTGATTTGAGATGTATTATGATGAATAAGAAAAGCTCTCATTAAAACCCTTACTCTTGATAATGGAACAGAGTTTGCAGATTATGAGTATATTACACAAAGAACTTGAACAAAAGTGTATTTTGCTCACCCATACCACTCACGAGAAAGGGGTTTAAATGAGAATACTAACGGACTATTGAGACAGTTTCTGCCCAAATGAACATCGTTTAGAAAACTCTCCCAAGACAACTTGATTATTACATCACTTTAATCAATACTAGACCAAGAAAAAAACTTCATCGAAAATCACCTATAGATGTATTTGGTAAATAGACTATTGTTTAGATTTGATCAACAATGTAGGATTTCAATACCTTTGTTTGAGTATACTATCACAAAAACATTGACAAGACTTCATAAACATCAAATAGTCAAACTCTCAAATCTCTATCTAATATGAGTAATACTATACACCATACATTCATCTACAAGAGAGTCTCTTCTTGGAAAGAGCGTTTTTGAGCTTCTTTAACTTGCTTGGCATCATTAGCAAGACGTACGAAATCATCCATTGAATACGTGATTTCTTGTCCTTCGACATACATTTTTTGGTAGTGGATGATATATAGCATCAGTAGATGAGTCATCTTGACATCATTTTTACAGTATTTTTTGAATGCTGCATACGCTTTTTCGTCTCAGGTTTGGAGGTATTGTTTGTATAGTTCTCATCATTCTACGCCTGAGGAGAGCGTTTTTTGGAGTCATACGAGAGCTGTAGCGAGTGCGTTGAGTCACATCCTCCTACCAGTCACATGCTGTACGAAGACCATGAGATCCAGACTCTTACGATTGAGCTCGTCGATCATCTCTTGGGTACCTCAGATATTGTGGATCGTGACAGGATTATCGAACCAGATCTGATTGAATCCGATAATATATCCATCGAATGCGAGCAGATAATCTACGAATTTCTGTAACGAAGTCTGATCGATAAATTTGAACGCGCCATCGGTAGACTCCATCGAATATGCTATCGCGAATGCATGATCCGACACAGCATCACCTGTCCAGGTCGTCTCGATATCGTATACCAGATAAGGTTTGTCAGCTATCGTGGTATATTGTCAGCTTTTGAATAATTGCTCTAGGTGATCCATGATCGATTGGTTGCCTGCGTTGATTTTTTTGATCGTTGCGTCAGACTTGAGTGCTTGATGGAGTTTGGATAGCTCAGCTTCTCCACAGATAAACTCGATCTTCTCCTGCTCATCAATGAACACAAAATCCTGCGCTGAGTGCTTGATCACTCTAAACAATGGCGAACCTGCATTATTGAAATAATAGAGAGTCGAACCTAATTTGAAAGCTGACTTGCAATACTCTTTGAGCAGTTCGTGTTTTTCTTGCTTGAGGATCTGTTTGAGATGAGGCAGAAATTGAGACTGTATCGTGAGTAAGTCATCGTAAGAGAAGCGTTTGTACATGAGTGCTGGGATGGAGAATTTCTTAAAAGGCGTATATAGTCTAGATGAAACGAAATCATGAAATCTTTGGGACTGAATTTAGTAGATCTCTTTGCCATCGACGATGAGTCCTTCGACCACGATCGTTCCATTGGATCCTATTTTTCGCATGGCGTATGATTGTCCTGTTCCTCTCAAGGTATCTTCGATAGCTTTTCCAGATCATTTTTGCACGAAGAATCTATCCACTCCAAAATGTAACGATACAGTATTGGTTCAGCGTATTGTAGTCAGCTCCAGATCATCAGCAAGACGCAGTCTCGAGAGATCTCGCTCTTGAAAAGGTTTCTGTCGTCATGGATTGGCAGGATTGGTGTATTCGACATTATTCAATACCGATCTGATCTCAGCAGCAGGACTGGCGTAGTAGTTATTCAGATAGATACGTCTAGTGCTGTACTCACCCAGACACTGTGTCAGATTTATGGATTGTCCTGAGACATATCCAGAGAACTGAGGATCATACGAGTATACGACTAGCTCTAATGAACTGTCATTATCTTGATTATAACCATCGGAGTACATATCTGTAGTCAACATCGAAGAACCCATCGAAGCCTTGACGAGCATTTTCTTGAGATATTGCTGGGATGCATCATCGACGTACACTATTTCTCAGGTGATGGAGTTCATTTCTTCACAGTTTCTGAGAGTTTGACCACGTTGATCCGTGAGTGATCATTGTTGACTTGACGATTTTTGCAATCAGATCTCACGAGGCAGTTGCGCTAGATAGGTCAGATTTCCTTGACTTGAAAATTTTCTGACCAGCATCATCTTGATCGTATCAGTCAATGCATATTCTGTGACAAACCCCCTCTTTGCTGGATCTGAAGCATCTCCCACGAGACGGACTGCGTACTGATACTGTGCTTGGGTATAGGTGCTTTGTACGGTGGCTTTGGTATATAGTCAGGAGGCTGGTCTGGTCGTAGATAGTCCACGCAGCTCAGATACGATAGATCCGTAGTCAGAACCCTCCCCTCCCGTAGACAGCAGTGCGTATATCGGCTGTCATGAGACGAATGGCACAGCTCAGCTCGTAGCAGCAAACTGGAGCGTAGACAGCGGATAATCCAAAACGATATAGTCACCACGAAAAAAATCTCTCGGATCGACTCCTCTGATAGGCATCAGCACGGGGTAGCCATTAGTCAAGATATTGGTATACGTCAGGATCATCCCGATGATAAACACTCACTGCAGCAATACTGCTCATAATATCCGGTATATACGTATCATCTCACATCATACAAAAAGATAAAGAAAATCTGAAGAGTACTCACGTGATTTGTGATCAATGAGATTTGTGATCAATGAAATGACTATGCATCAGTGGATGAAGAGCTCGATGATGAGTGGAGGATTTTTTTCCTTCGCATCTCTACGAGAAATCCAGACAAGAGCAATACTGCTCCAGCACTCACGAAAAAGATCGATCACTCTAGATACTCTCAGACAATACGACTATACTGCACCACGATAAATCACACCAAGAAGATCATATTTAGATTGATGACGGCTGTCCCTGATGAAGTATGCGCATGAGGCAACTGTAGATAGATAGAATACAAGATCATCGCGATAAAATAAGCGCTCAGCAGAGCATTCATGATATTGCCGTACAGATACGTGTCTCCGGCGTCATACCCGACTGCTACGATATGAGTGAGTACGAGTACGACCGCATGTACGATGAGAGCGATATTTTGGACATCATTGTTGGATTTGTTTCGTGAGATGAGCTTGAGAGCGATACTCAGGAGTACGATGAAAATGAACGAATAATGTATCGCAAGATCTCACCACAGATACGTCCACTCAGCGACTGTCAGAGAGAAGAAGACCACATACGTCGTGATCAGTCAGACTTTGCGGTACAATCCAAAGAATCCTGGATATGACTGCTCGTGAAACCATGACAGCGCCAAGAAGAAAATCCCTAACGCTCACAGATAGAACACAATAGCAGAAGACTGTCATAATACCATCAGCCAAGAAATGATCCATATCATACAAATCAGCCAAGCTAGGATCAGGATCAATACCATCGAGACTCCATACGCCAGTGGTATCAGACCTATTCGCCGCATCAGTAATCACTCATGATACGTCCCTCCTAGATTGTACATCTGTCCTATCAAGAAAATATTCGCACCATAGATGAATGCTCACACCACGAATAGTGCCTGTCATACGACCGTATACTGATTCTTCATCAAAGCCCATCATCATCCATAGCAGGCCAATAGCGATCATATCAGTAATATCATCTTGAGTGTGTTGGATCGATATGATCGATTGTCAGCGATCAGCCAAATCACTCACGCACCCAGCATCAGTGCTCATATCCGACTGACCAACTGACTGACCGTGAGTGTAGCAAATACAGAGGCTTTCTTAGCATGGTCAGGCTCAGTCCTCACTGGAGACGAAGTAGATGATGCAGATATCGATGATGTAGATGATCAAGACGAAACAGAAGCACCCGAGATGTTGTGATGTCCAGGAGATTGGTGGTCAGATTTCTTTTCTTTGGAGTGATGAGATGCATGCTGGGGATGATCATCTTGATGGTCATTGGTATGCGATGGATCGAGCATGACTTGCGCTTGCTCTGGAGTGATGACACCCTGAGAGACTCGTTTGAGGATTTGGGCGGAATCGGTAGCCATGTGTTAAAAAAACTGAAATATAAAGCAAATCATTATATGAAAAGTACTGGCAGGCTCCCAAGATCTGGATAATAAGACATCATACGTATTCTATTGATAATCTCCATCATGATAATTACCGTATCAAGAAGACAGGAACCTATCTCGTAATGCTCATACAATATAAAACTTACGAAGAGATTTGGGTTCCATAAATGATGCATCAAATCAGACTCTAGAGCAATCTGGGTTTTTAGCTCAATCCTCACAAAGGAATGTATCGAAGTTATATTTGAATCCTAAAGTACATAATTCATTGGGACATGAAAATTTGACGGTTTGTTTGGATGATTTGACTAAGTCATCATATATACAAGATGTTTTTGCTAACTCATTCATATCAGTTGTACAAGTAG
>JBGTAD010000010.1:0-7847 GCA_041750055.1 Candidatus Absconditabacterales bacterium
AGGATTTTATAATCATAACATGTATAAAGAATAATGACAAGAATATGTTATTTTAGCGGCAAAAAGACAGCTTTCGGGAGAAATAGATCTCACTCGATGAGAGCTACTTCTAGAACATTCAAACCTAATCTAATAGTCAAGTATGTGAATATAGGAGGGTGAATGAAAATGAAGATAAAAATTGCTGCTAGTGAATATAAAAAACTCAAAGGTATGATCTAATATCTATCATTCAAGATCGTCATAATCAACGATCTTGTGATATGGGTTTGTAGCTCAGCTGGTAGAGCAACGGCCTTTTAAGCCGATGGTCCGGGGTTCGAGCCCCCGCAAACCCAAAAAAACTCTCAGTGGAACTGCTGAGAGTTTTTTTATTGCGATGTTATTGCGATCAAAGCAACCATCCGTAAACAACCCGGGATTCAACAGGGAGATACTCTAGATATTCTTCTCAAATCCTATAAGTCAGATTTTTTTTCTCTTGAAAAACACCTCGTCATTGACTATAGATGTACATGTACAAAAACATATTAGCCTGCAGACGTAGCTCAATTGGCTAGAGCGTCTCCTTGCCAAGGAGAAGGTTGCGAGTTCGAGTCTCGTTGTTTGCTCCAAAAGAATCCGGACATTCGTTCGGTTTTTTTTGTATTCATACATTCGTTTCGTACAAAATCACTTTCGATTTTCTGAATATTTATATTGAATTTCACGAGATAAAAAATGTACTAAACCCTATGGATTCCCATAATACCAGACATCCAATATCTTACGCTATCGCTCCAGACGTCAGATCATCAGAGAACGTTGGCGATATATAATTGTATCCTAAGATTACAGTTCAAGTTCGTCTTTGTATTCATGTATACCATTTTTTATATCTTATTCATGAAAATAATGCTCAAAGAATTCAAAGAGTTTGCAGTAAAAGGAAATATGATAGATATGGCGGTGGGTATCATTATTGGATCTGCCTTTGGTAAAATTGTTAGCTCTCTAGTTGGAGACATAATTATGCCACCAATAGGAGTATTATTGGGACGCATAGATTTCTCAAACCTAGCCGTAACCCTACAAGCAGCAACTGAAACAACAGAGGCAGTCACTGTAAATTATGGAATGTTTATCAATACCATGATTGACTTTTTGATAATTGCTTTCGCGATCTTTATAATGATAAAGCAACTCAATACGTTCAAAAAGAAAGAAGAGGCGAAAGCATCTGAACCAGCTGAAGAGGTCTTATTGCTAAGAGAAATTAGAGATCAACTTAAGAAAAAATAAAACAACATCAGCTAATAAGGTATAAGCGGTTACGTTCAGATGTTGTACTCCTTCACTTCACACATATTGCACGGAGATGCTTTCAGCGTATTATACATCTGCACAACATCGCATATACCTAGACGTTGTACTCCAAAAATCATGAAATCGTAGGATTCCATATAGCTTAGCTTGTCGTTTAGAGTGTTTTTTATTATTGATATGAGGTGTTCGAAATACTCTTGATTTGGAGCTTTTTTGTATTGAAAAAATGATTGAAAAACCAAACGAGGCTCGTATGGTATACGTATCAGATTTATTTTCCTTTTGTTGTATCTTCGTATGAACCGACTTCGTCTCCTCATAATACCAGCTATTCTCACGATATCTGTATGCACTACGAGCATATCAAACGCTCAGTCTACTCCGAGTATTACCATCACCAATATTACACCATCACAAGTCACCAGAGATCAAGCAGTCAGCTTTGGTGATGCTCTCATCGTATATTTTGATCATGTCGGCGCGCATCTGCCTAATAGTCGACAGTATATCAACTTGTATTATACCAATGTCAAACCTGGGACTAAATTATATCAATCACTCCAAAAAGGTGTCATGATGTGACTGATTGGTAATTTCAAAGCTCGTATTCCTCGAGAAGCCAAAATGCAGCAAGATCTTTTTTCTCGACTGGTAGAAAAACATCTGTGAGTCAGACTATGAGATATGGCTGATACATGGCTAGATCGTGAAACACTGATATCTTGGGTGTGAGGACTTCCGGACTATTATGCCGTAGCTGCTGATAAAATCTATGCTCAAGATCAATCGACGAATCGACCTATCACGGATATTTCCAATTTTGAGCTACTCAATGACGCATATCTCAAGATCAAAAACGAACACGTCAATAGTGCTCAGCTGATAGGAGAAGAGCTCATCCAATGAGCTATCAAAGGACTCGCTGAAGCGACTCAAGACAAACACACAACCTACTTCCCACCTGTAGAGTCACTAGAATTCACACAAGAAATCAACGGTCAAGTAGAAGGAATCGGCGCATATATCGAAATGGAGCAAGCGGGAAATCTCGTAATCGTATCACCACTAGAGTGATCCCCTGCTCAAGCTGCATGATTGCTACCATGAGACAGAGTATTGCAAGTAGACGATATCGTGATCGATGAATCAATAGATCTACAGACTGCTATCGGCTATATCAAAGGTCCAGCTGGTACCAAGGTGACATTACAGATCCAAAGAGAAACACAAAAGCTGACCTATACCATCACGAGAGCCAAAGTTACTATCCAGTGAATTACGCACAAACTTTTGGACAACGGAGATGCTTATATCACCATCAGACAGTTTAGTATTGGGATCATCAATGAATGGAATACTACTATCCAGCGACTCACCCAGCAATCCTCTGTCAGAAATATCATCATCGACCTCAGGAATAATCCATGAGGAAGTCTGCAAGATGTCGTAGCCATGCTCAGCACGATGGTACCCAAAGACGCGCCTATCATCAATATCGCATTCAATAATACTCAGCAAATCATCCCATCAGAAGGGACTATTACCTACCCACGAAATAATAAAAAAATCATCGTCCTCGTCAACAAATGATCAGCATCTGCATCAGAGATCATGGCTGGAGTGATCAAAGAGTACTTCCCTACGAGTCTACTCATATGATCTAAGACATACGGCAAATGATCCGTACAGAGCGTCTATGACTATCCTGATGGATCGAGTATCAAAATCACGATCGCTAAGCGATATACCGGCAAGAACTCCATAGGAGTAGATGAAATCTGACTGCTACCAGATATCGAAGTCAACGCACTGACTGGAGATAGACTCTCTAATATCGATAGAGCACTCGATGTCGCCAAAAAAATACAGTAATATCGATTCAAAGATCAGATAAAAAAAAGATCAAATCAAAAACCCGTCTATCTAGGACGGGTTTTTGTATGTGATATCGATTCAGCTGATATTGCTTTGTCACTGACTTGGATTGCATTGTGTCATATGAATGATTATATGCCATATCATATGGATTGTGTCAGATTTTTATTTGCTTGATATTGATATCACAACAGATGCTGCTACGATGGACCAGACGAATCACGATCTGTACAGCGATATTGGTACTCACGGAGTCTATTGGACTAGCAATCATCTTGGTGATACTGATCATGTGACTGCTACGAGGACGACAGCGAAAGTGACAGTGAAACAAGCAGCAGAAATCCTCACCATATCGAGCGATTCCCATAGCACTCTGACCTGTGAGTCTAGTGATCTGTGTCGTATCGCTATGGCGATATCAGTCGTCCTATCATCAGGCCATCCAGTGAGCGGATCTCATCTCATCATGAGCGAGAGTGGTCGTGATGAGTACGGGAACCATCATCCAGCATGCTACATCCCAGAGATACGAATTTCAGCTCCATGATGGATCTACTCGATGGCTACGTACGGATGAGTCATTCGATCCAGGCGACGTACTATTCGTGACAGCCAATGTCAAAACCGTCTCACCTCTCCCTACACTACAGCGATCTTTCCATAGTCTAGATGGATGATCTGGGCTGGTGTGGTGATCAGGGATAGAATTCGACTATCCTCGTCGACTCATCATGAAAGGGATACAATGAGATCTATACATGCAATCAGCTGTCGTGCTGCATCGTGATCGTGAAATATCACGACTCCTGGATATCAGGAAGATGATAGGTCTATCGCTAGATACGGCGTTGACCCAACCGCAGACCTCTGCACTCACCCAATGAATGCTCATCGGTGACAGATCTAGACTCACGAGAGACGAATATCAGATGTTTATTGATTCGTGATTGGTGCATCTGATCGCAGTGAGTGGAGGTAATATTGTGATGCTCGTGACATTTTTGATGCTGGTGCTGTTTCGGTTGCCATTCTATGTGAGAGTGATGACGATCTTATTGGCTGTGATAGGATATTCACTGATCTGTGGGCTAGACAGTAGTGTACTAAGAGCTACGATCATGGGGTGACTGTCGCTGTTTGCACTCATGGTAGGGAGACAGATTGATATCTGGCGTGTTATCCAGATCGCACGGATCGTTATGCTCCTACTCAATCCGTATTTACTCGTATATGATGTCGGATTTTTGTTGAGTTTTAGTGCTGTGATAGGATTGGTGTTATTGACTCCTCGCATGACGATATCATCTGACCATGCAATCAAAATATCTCTCAAGAAACATAAAATCTGATCTTCATCATTTGTTACAGGAGTTTGGCGTACCATGAGACAAGGACTGATCACAATCCGAAATCGATATCTCGTACCATCGATAGCAGCGACGATAGGTGTTTTTCCTGTGTTGATGCTGTTCATGGGATCGATGAATATCGCAGGTATCTTGGCTAATATGTTCGTCGTACCACTGATCCCCGTGATTATGATCAATGGTGTATTGGTAGGGACATTGGGGTGAATCGTGCCTATACAGCTAGGTGTATGGATACAGGACGCCTTGGTGCGGTATGTCTTCCAGATAGGGATCTGGATGAGTCAGTATGGAGTATATATCGATGTCTATACAGGCTGGATGAAGATAGCTATCGTCGCATGGTTTGTAATGATGGTCATGATGGAGAGCAACAAAAAAGTCCTAGATGATAGAGTATAATTTACGTAATAATGGAGAAGAGCTATGTTTGATATACGGATATAGATGCAATTGAATATGAGGGAATACCGTACAAATATGTTCAGATCTATGATGCCTAATACTAAAGTCTTTTTTACCATGAAGAATACAAATTGATTTATCTTTTAATTGATCAAGATACATTGTATGATTTTCAAAAAAAATTGACCATGTTTGTTGATCAAATCATCTGTATACATGAGGATAGAAGTATTGCATAGCGTAATAAAAATCTTCAAGAGTTTCTTCTCCTGCTTCCAATGATCATGGAGTAAGTAGAGGAGCTAGTAGATAGTATTGATCAAAACATCATGACTTAAAATAACAACTTCGCATTCCTCAAAAACTAAAACCAATATAATAAATACTATTGTATTTTTTTCATATGACAAATGTTCACTGTACATCATATAATTCTCATTGAATAATATAGTCTCTTGTTGTTTCTATGGTCTCAATACATCAATCTGGAGTAAATAACCCATCACTTCTCAAAAATCACAGATATTCTGGGATAACAATATCATATCATAGATCAATAAATTTTTTGATATCATACTGTTTTCATGTACTAGGACATCCTCACGCCAATAACAGTACTTTGGTATTCGTATTGTTATAATATAACGTTGCAAATATATGTTTTTGAGAGATAGATCAGGGAATAGACAAAAAAGAAACGTTCATCATACGATCAATATATCAAATAAATCATAAGCACTCTTTAGACTATTTACAAACTCTATGAGATTTATTTCTATCTATTTGTTCTTTGATGAGGCAATGTTCTGATATCTACGAAACAGTTATATAATTGAATTCTATGATCACCTTCAAGATAAGGTTTTTTGTTAGTATCTGTTATTCCATCTTTGATGATCAAAGCATTGTTATAATTCTCTCCTAGATATTTGCTGTGAAGCTGTATATCTTTTGTACTATCAGATTCTTGTTGGCCATCAGAGTCTCACGTATAGTTATCATAAAGGAGAGGTATCTTTAGTCATTGTTCTTGAAATGATGTATAAGAAAAAGAAGAAAAAGTTTTATTTAGTAATTGGTAATATATCTCTTTTTGTTTATTGATTGTTGTAATATGTTGATCTGCGGATACATTTTTTGGGAGTGTCATTCACAGATCCGCAAAAACAAACTCTAACTCTAACTTTAACTGTCAAGAAAAACAGTGTTGCAAGATCTGTACGCACTCTGTAAGAGAATGAAATTTGTTTTGGTATGTTGGATGAAACAACTCAAAAGAATCTCCATTTCATTCGTAGGCATGCGCTGGGCATATGATACCAACAGTTTTAATGTTTTCATTCTCACTATTGAGAACCTTTCATAGAGAGAGACGATCTACAAACGATATATTGTTAATATAACTTGTTTTCGGACAGGATTCTTGGAGATATCAGTGTAATTTATTGATCTGAGACTTCGTATTATTGTTACGAGGCTGCGTCGATCTTATTGAGTTAGTCTTATCAAGTGACTCCATAGGAATATAATATAAAATAGTAAAATATAGTAAAAGTTACAAAACATTCTCTCACCACCCTTCTCTCTCAAATAACTCCGCACTACTACAGTAAAACATCTGATCAAAAAAAATAGCGGATAAAACTATAAATACTTCTGTATCACGCCCGTACCGTACTGGAGTACTCTATTTCCACGATTCACGGTAGTGACTGAGATACCCAGCAATTCTGCGATATATCTCTGGGTCTTGCCTGCTTTGAGCATCTCAAGTAGATGTAGACGCTCAGCGATTTCTATCATCTCGCCAGGTGTCAGTACATCATCAAGTACTGCCTGGATATCCTCCTGTGGGATCCTCTGGATGAGATGAGCGATGGTAGTACGAGCTTGTTCGTACAAGCTTTTATTTGATCATGGTTGTGTTTGTTTGGTCATGATAGGTACGAATGTTTTATTGTATTAAAACATTAACTAGATAATAAACAGTATTACCAAAATCAAGAGAAAATCAAAAAAATCTGAAATCACTGATATTGATCGGTATATCAGGATGAGGTATTGACAGTCTACATGATGATGCAGGGTCACAGGTATGTCTTGGTTTTTGAGAGCGCTGAGACTATCTTGCTCATTACTGACCATTGACGGACGATCTATTGTTTTCTGATCTGATCGATTGCTTTAGATCGATTGCTTTAGATCGCAACTGAAGAACAACCGAAACATGAAACACACCCAAAGCACTTGACTTCTTGCTATTTTTGTGTATATGGTTTTGAGTAGAGAGACTACATCTGTGGTCAAAAAGCTGGTTGCAGACATATAAGCCCCTTCTCAAGCTCAGATTATCGTATTTTATTATATATCAACATCACAACTATGGCTGAAAAAAAACGAAAAGCTCATGATAATGCGTATGCATATTTATTAGAAGTAATAGACCGCATTTGAAAAGTAAAAGCAACAAATCTTTTCAAGACATTAGGCCTTGATATCCAAGAAGCAACACTGTTGGATTTATACACAGCTCTTGATGGCAAAGACACCGAAGAAATCGGAAAAAACACACTTTTTTTTCCTAAAAAATCAGTCGATTTGTTGATTGATGCTTTAAATACCCCTTATGCAAACGAGCTAGCAGCTGAGCAAACATACAAAATCACACCCAAAAATCGGAAAAAGTAGAATCATGAAATAAGTGACCTCTCACCCAAGCACACTCAGTCTCACAGATATCGTATGACAAACACGATGCATCATATCTCAGACACTATCCCAATCATTCTGACCCCTCATATCTTGTGGTCAGATTTTTGTATTTTTGAGCAAGTGGGTGATGAGAAACGATACAATCAGATACTATGAGATCTGTGATATTCTGAGATTTTG
>JBGTAD010000011.1:0-9792 GCA_041750055.1 Candidatus Absconditabacterales bacterium
GACCACTCAAAGCCAAATACGAATGACAACCCTGTCCCGAATGAGGAACCATCGTCGTGAGATTGTGAAGATTTGGACCGTTCTTGAGTTCGTCGCTGTATCCTCAAGTCAAATGGATATCTCCAATCCCCGATCCGAAGAAAGACTGGCTCGAGAAGACCGTATGATGAGCAATCTGTGATGTGTGTAAACAAGGCACGCTGACGATCAAGAAAAAAAGAGGCAAACCTCGTCAAGGAGAGTTGCCGTATTTCTTGGCATGTAATCGCTATCCAGACTGCAAAAATGCGAGCAGTCTCAAACTCTCCAAAGAACAACTCGAAGAATTGGCAGCGATAGCATAATGTAGTTCGTGAAAACGATACCAAGATACCAACACATCCATCATTTTCGATACATTTTCTCTTGAAAACAAGCTACTGATATATAACGCTATCGTCATGGTTCTACTAAAATAAAATAAAATTATGAAAAAATTTAAAATAAGCAATCTCTCAGAGGTTGCAAACGCCCTCAATCACGGCAAACTAGATATTAAAGACATTGAAGACTTGTTCATCAATTCATATGGCAAGGTAAACTTCAAAAAGGACTATGTAGTCCTAAAAAAGAAAAATAATAATAAAAAATAAAAAGCAACCCCTCTCAAACAAAAAACAAAAAAAATCTGACACGGATATTCCATCGTCATCAGAACAACACTATCTTATAGTCATATGTTTGAGAGGGAGTTTGTTATTACAGACTTCTTTTTTTGTATGAAAACTACAAAAAACACAAGAGATATCAATGATTATATACTTGATACACAATACAGCAGAGCAATATTCTCATAAAATGTAAACTCGAACTACAAATAAAACCGTTGCATTATATAAAGTTTCTAAGTAATATGAAATTTGGTGATGATATATCACTTTTTACATTTTCATTATTTAACTACATGAAAAAACTTCTCATCGCATTATCAATGACAGCGGTAGTAGCTGTATCATCATTGTCAGTATTCGCTGCAACTCAAGACGAGTATGCTAGTAAAATTACTGATACAACACTCAGAACAAAACTCGATAGTGCTGTCATGATCTTCTCCAAAAATGCAAAACTACAGACTAAAATGATGGCATTATTGGATAAGTATCTCATGAATCCTAGCTACAGATCTAATGCTAATGCATTGGGAATCCTCGGATACCTCAAAGCCGGACTACAAAACGCATCTTCTCCATATAAAAATATGGATATCGTAGATACTGCAGTAGCTGCTAAATCGTTCCCTACACTCATAGCTGCTGTACAAGCTGCTGGATTGGTAGACGCTCTCAAAGCTGAATGACCGTTCACTGTCTTCGCTCCTACAGAAGAAGCATTCGCAGCATTATTGAAATCACTCAATCTCACTGCTGAACAGCTCCTTGCTAACAAAGCATTATTGACTAAAGTATTATTATATCATGTAGTCAAAGGTGATGTCAGAGCAGTAGATGTATTAGCATCAGTACACGGATCCAAAGTCCCTACTCTCCACACCAAACAACTCACGATCAACAACTTCATGAATCCCATGATCAATGATAGCGCACTCGTCACGACAGACCTCGTGACCAAAAACGGTATCATCCACGTCATAAATAAAGTACTCGTCCCTACGGATGTCCTGGTAGAACTATGACTTGCACAAGATATGATGGCTAAAGACATCGTAGATACAGCGGTAGAATCAAAATCATTCCCTACACTCATAGCTGCTGTACAAGCTGCTGGATTGGTAGACGCTCTCAAAGCTGAATGACCATTCACTGTCTTCGCACCTACAGAAGAAGCGTTCGCAGCGTTGTTGAAATCACTCAATCTAACTGCTGAACAGCTACTCGCTGACAAAGTATTATTGACTAAAGTACTCCTGTATCACGTAGTACCTGGAACATATACAGCGAAAGATGTCATGAGCATCAAAGAACCAACATCTCTCAAGACATTACAAGGTACGATGATCAAGATCATGCCCAAAGACGGAGCATACTACGTCAATGGTAGCAAAATCACAAGTACAGATATCATGGCAAAGAATGGAGTCATCCATGTCATCGATGCTGTACTCGTACCATAACCATCGTCTCATCATATACCAAACGATATATACCAAAACGATATACCCAAAAACACTCTCAGTCATCGTGCTGAGGGTTTTTGTTTTATTAAAATCCTTGATACAATATCTCTAGGCGAGCATACACTCAATAAACAACTACAGACAACCCAGAAGTAACAACTGCAAAGAAATCATATCGTTATTCACAACAATCACTGCGAATAATAAAAAACTAACGCTATATGGTCAGATTTATCTTGAAAATTTGATTTTAGAAGTGTTTTTGATATCATATGGGTATAATCATAATAATCTTGAACTCATGAGAGATATTCGTATCCATCGGGTCAAACGAATATCATATGAGATCATGACTTGATATAACAACGATTCGTGTCCCATTTTTAGTTTTCTTATAGATCATACGATGAATTATACTCCCGCATATGACGAAGAAATCGATGACGATATGTCATCACCTTACTATCGCTCTCAGCTACCTCAGCAACAACGTGACTGATCCAATCAATGAGTCATGATAGCTCTAGGACTGATCATCATCGCACTACTGGGTCTGATCGTGTATCTCGTGTCAGACAGACTGTATCCTACTGATGATAATCCCCTCGTCGTCAATCTCGACCAACCACGTATACAGGATGAAGATGCTGGGTCATTGCTAGATCTCGAAGTACTCAGTGGAGATATACTCAGCGGATCGAATACTGGAGTGAATACCAGCGGATCTGCACTCATTAGCCAGGATCAGCTATCATTTGTATCACAAGTGTTCGGAGCATCAGCATATCTCAAACAACAAGTCAAATCTGATACCTTCACGGCTAGTGACTGAGTGGCTTTGACGGTCAATCCTATCGATAGTACTCAGACTCTCGAGACTCCATCGATACAACTATGAGGAAAGACAAACGGTCAGATTTCTACTGTTTTGATAACTCAGTTTGATAGTAATAGAGACTTACAAAAAATCTACAAACTTCAAAATTTCAAATCCTGAGACGAAGAATGGCTAACGAACCTCAGTCCAAACAACCAGAACATCCTACCATGAGCCAATCGCTACTATGTCATTGCTACTAATATCCAAGGGACCAATCATGTCGCGACCTTTGCTCTCAAGGCGCCTAGTGGTGAGACGTATGAAAGAGAGTGGACTCGTAGATGTATCGGCGATGTATGTACAGAGCCGAATATCAAACTCGTCAAACAAACAGATGGCAGCTATACTCAGAAGACTACTACCAAAGAAATCTCCTTCAAACCTGATGAATATATCAAGATTAAATCAGCACTACCCTATGATGAAATGCCAGAATTTGAAGTAACGAATGTAAGAAATATCAACAATATCTATGTAAAAACAAAGTATAGATCCGCATGAGATTGAGTTAAAACATTAAGTCAGACAGCTAAGACTAAATATGGAGAAGAAGTAAAAAGTCTTAATGGTATTCAATATCCAGCAAGAATAAATTATGGAAATATCAGCTACATAAATCCTACAATATCTATATCAGAAACAGATAATGCAGGAGACATGATTTTTTATAAATGACAATCTACCACGTTAGAAGAGATATTATCAGAATATATTTCTGAATGATTTGTGTTACGCGAAAATATAAATGTTTTCCTATCAGAAGAAAACATATCTGTTAAATATTCTCTATCTCGTAATAAGCGAAATATTTTTGATCCTAGTGTCTACGAGAATAATAAATGAATCGGATTTCGTATCATTCCCAAAGTCGCTGACTGGATGAATGAACGTGTCGCATATGCTGTAGTCGAGCCATCTATGGAACAACAGATCATCCAACAAATCTGATCTGTCGAAAAACAAACCAACTGTAACATGAGGAGATTCGCTGGAGGGAATACCGGAGCGAAATTCGTATTATATCCGGTCAATAGAGAGTACGATATCGTAGCTACTACGAACTGTCGATGAGTCGCGAAATAACATCCTCTCCACAAAACACGTAATAATGATGTATGTACACAGAACATACACTCAAAACAAAAGAAACATAATATGAAAATAAGATCAAAAACAATATCAAAAAACCAAAAAAATCTGACCTCTCAACACGTATAGAGCAGTCAGATTTTTTTTATTGTTTGGTATGAGTTTGTAGTGAAATTCAGGGCTATATCTTGTCAGGCAATACGTTACCAAAATTATTATTATATTTCATACCCCTGACTCATCCCTCGCCATCCCCCTTTACAAAGGGGACAGTTACGGATACAGCCCTGATGAGACGATTTTTATAATCATACTCAAACTCGAACTGTCCATTATTGATAATATTACCATTCGCATCGTATTTGAATTCTACGATTGTATAAAACAGCAGACGCGTTTGGGTTGCACTGTAGTAATTTTTCGGAAGATTGTTGGTTGACATTATCATAAGATAATCATATCACAAACCAAATTCTTTTTTTAGTCTCTATCGCTTCTTGTATATGCATCAGAGTTGGTTGGTTGGAATGGTATCGTATGTAGTGATGTGTATGGGATTGTGATTCCCGACATCGGCATTTGCTCAGAGTTCGTGAGTTCAGAGTTCGTGAGTTCAGACGGTTATAGGAATTTTTCCTGTGTTGTATTGGACAGGACCATCGAGTGATGGCGGAGAATATAGCAAAGTACAGTATCTGCTAGAGCGACAGGCACAGTGGTTTGATATACTAACTCAGCAGACCTTCGCAGGTCCATCATTAGATCAGGCAATCTGATCATGAAGAGCGTATATCCCCTATTCGTCCATCCAACCATGAGGAGCGATCGCTAATCGCTATGGGACTATCATGCAATTGCCATTGCCTCCTGTGTATTCTGCCAACAAGATTGAGCTCGTTGCTCATGTCAAATCAACTCTTGCTGAATGAGCAATTCCAGCCAGAGATGTTCATATCGTGATTTTTGGATCAAGCGGTAATGCGGCGGTCAATTTTGTGGATAGCATATATGCAGAAAATTATGCATTTTTGTCTGTTGGATGATCTCCTTGGAAAAACCTCAGAGGCGCATTGGTCAAACAATTTAATGATTTTAGAACGATCAGTATTTACTTAGAAGACGGCAAGGTATCACTGTGGCTGCAGGGGGACGGATCAACACCTGATACCTTTTTATTCAAAGACAGATCATATATCTGAGCTGTGGGGACAGTACAGGGAATTGCTTTGGATTTCAAAGGTAGTGCAAGTATTGATTGGATTCAATTAAAATCCAATGGTGTCATGGTGATGGAAGAATCCTTTGATGTCGCTGGGACCACGACAGCAACGATTATACTACAGTCAGGAACTTTGATGACGGGCGCTTTGACTTCTCCTGTCTTGACGGGATATATCCCACATTCTATGAATATTGTTCGTAGTGTTCGCTATAATGATCCTGGAATGATTGAAGATAAATCTCAACTGCAAGTGCTAAGAGACCAAGAAAAAGCTCGTCAAATAGCTATAAAAAAGGCAAATGATAGAGCAATAACTGCTCAACAACAAGCGTGTGAAATAGGTATTGGAGGCATTGGAGCATATTCTCCTGAATATAGAAAGCAATTGATTGATACATGTAAGTGAATTACTCCGGTACATACTTGAGATCCTATAGATCTCTCTGACGGAGCGATGACTGCTGATGAGACTTTGATCTCTCTACCATCCGTCAAAGGAAGCAGGGTAGATTTTGATATATCGTATAATTCTCGTCGAGAATACCCTAGTCCTGTATGATATAATCGAGATCACAATCATAATATCATAGCACGTTTGGATGAGACAACGAATGAATTTGTCGTACAATACGATGGATCGTCAGTAGTTTTTCAACCCATCTGATCCCAACCGGACGCAGACCCATCTACAGGCATCATCAAACCTGTACGACGAAATCCTGCTAATCGTGGACTAGCATCACTCGATGTAGAGGGAAATCTAGAGATTAGCTACCCAGATAAATCTAGGCAAGTATTTGTCATGGCAAGGACACTTGCTGCATCTGCTACGACAGGAGGCTGACTGTTAGCATGAGTACCACAAGGAGGAATGTATAAGATACGGATCGACCAAGATAGTGATGGTAGTGCTACGACCTACCACTATGATGAATATGCAAGATTGCGTATGATCGTGACACCATTCGATCAGTCCATCGTCTTGATGTATCATGACCAAGGTCAGATTTCTAGGGTTTTTGATAGTCTGGGACGTAGCGTAAACCTGAGCTATACACCCGTCACTACGATAGATGGATCGACACAATATCAGCTGACCAACATCAATCGAAGATATGGTGAGGAATCTCGTACGGTCTCGTATGGATATACGTCAGGGCAGAGTCAATTCTCTCTGGATGGAAACATGGTCTCGCTCACTGACACCCAAGGCCAAACCTATGTCACCAATACCTTCTCGTCTGATGATCGTGTGATCAAACAGAAGTATGGAGACGAAGTATATCAATATACCTATACTCTCAATGATAAAGGTGGAGTCGATACCAATACTGTCAACTCTGCTAATGGATCGACAACAGTCTATAATGTTGATGAATGGGGGCAGGTGCTATCTCGTGAAACACAGACCTCTGTATGATCTATGACAGCCTCATACGAATATGATGACAAACTACGCATGACTCGCCAGACCAACGCTGATGGTATCCAGACGCAGTACTTGTACGACTCATACGACAATCTCTCACAATTTACTCAGACCAATCCCGATGGGCAATCAAGAACTCGAACCTATCGCTATCATCCTCAGACGAGATTGCTCCAAGAGACGACTGATCCACTGTGACGTAAGACAACCCATACGAGAGATCAACGATGACGTGTGATCAAGATCCAACAACAATCAAAAATCCGACAATACTCCTATGATACCAAAGGACAGATCACACAACACACTGATCCGATGTGAGTGGTCCAGACGATGAACTATACCAAAGGACGTTTATCATCGATGACCCAATGATGAATAACGGTAAGAATGTGATACAATCCAGAAGGAAATCTGACGTCACTGACGGATGGACGTGGCAATATCTGGAGAATACAGCTCACGCCTCGATGACAGATCAGCAAGACCATCTCTCCAGAAGGCATTGAACAAACTATGAAATATGATGAGCTGAATAACCTCATGGGGACTACTCTGGTAGAAACCAATGGTCAACAAATCTCTACATCCCTAGAGTATCAAATACAAGATTTGGTCTCTGGTGTCACAGCTCCTGGAGATACTGCAGCAAGAGTCTCAACGATGACCTATGGATGACATCAGCTCCTCAAGAGCGTCGTCTCTCCCAAAGGCGTCAAGACAGAATATGGATATGACGAGTTGGATAGATTGGTAAGCAGTACCCTCACCCCAACCCTCACCTCCTGAGAGGGGGCTGTCACGATGAGTTACGAATACGACCAGATGTGACGTCTCATCTCGATGACAGATCCCAATGGAAACAAAACAACATACGAGTATGACGCACGAGGACAGATACTCAAAGTCATCGACGCACAAGGAGGCAGTCGAACAATGACCTATGATAGTGTAGGACGCGTGACTACAGTCAGATTTGTGGATGCTGATGGGAATATACTAAAGCATAAGACCATGGAGTATGATGGATATAGTAGGATGGTAAAAACGGTAGAAACAGTAGAAGCAGGTGAAACGGTAGAAATAAATCCCCCGGCTTCCAGCCACCCCCTTTGACAAGGAGGAAACATTGCTGTCATGTACGCCTACAATCTCAATGACAACCTCATCAAGGTAACCGATCCCAAAGGAGGAGTCATGACGATGGAGTATGATGGATATGGCAGAATGATCAAACAAATCGATAGACTAGGGAATACGACCACGTGGGAATATGATGGAAATGGTAATATGATCGTAGAGGCGATCACGGATCGCCAAGGAAAGACGATCACAACAAGATATGCCTATGACAAGGATAATAGACTGATGGGTACGACGAACCAACTCGGCCAATCTCAGTCCATCAGATACAATCATCGTAACCAACCGATGAGTATCACCGATGCCAAAGGAATCGTCACCAGATATGAGTACAATCCAGCGGGAGAACTGAGTAAATCCATCAAAAACGATGGCAAACAAGCTGTGATCATAACCTATCAATATGATGCTCATGGCAATCTGGTCAAACTCTTGGATGCCAAAGGTAATGAGACCAAACGAGAGTATGATTTCCTCGATAGACCAGTCGCACTGACCTATGATGATGGCAAACAACTCCAGTATGCTCGAGATCCCAATGGTAACCTCATCTCACGAACAGATCCAAACGGAACCATAGTGACTAATACCTATGACCAACTGAATAGACTCACCCAAAGAGATATCTCTCATGGACTATGAGTCTGATGAGTAGCACAGGAAAGCTACCAGTACGATGGATTGGGTAGATTGATCTACGCTACAGATGATCAAGGTCAGGATGTTTCTTTTGATTATGATGGAGTGGATAGATTGATCTCAGAGACCAATAACGACAAGTCAGTAGGATATCAGTATGACAAGAATAGTAATCTGACACAACTCACGTATCCATCAGGAAAAGTGATAGAGAAGAGTTATGATAAGGGAGATAGAGCTGAAGAAATAAGAATGAAAGAAGGCTGAAGAACTACATCTGAGAAATCAATAAAGAAATATCGTTATGATTCGCTCAAATTATTGAGTGAATTGAATGGAAACAATACATCCTCGAGCTATGCATATGATGAATTGATGAGAGTGAAACAACTGACTCACACGACCTCTCTCCCAAGGCAAGACCTCTCCCCAGCCCTCCCCTCCAGGGGAGGGAGTACGGCATGAGAGGGAACTGTGAACTACTCGTATACCTATGATGCCGTCGGACAGATCACCAGTGATGGATGGGATACGCATAGCTATGATGCGATCGGTCAAATCACCAAGACCAATTATAATGTCTGATCACAGGTCATAGGAAGCAATGGTAGAACACAAAACCCTCTCCCTAACCCTCTCCCAACCGCTTCGCTAGGAGAGGGAACACGTATAGATCAATGGACTTATGATGCGATGGGGAATAGGAAAATAGTAAATGGTGATTGGTGAATGGTGAATTGATTCAATCTACAAAAAAATGCAAAAGACCGTGTAGAGGCGATCACGGATGATATCCTCACCCCAGCCCTCTCCTCCAAAGAGGGAGTACAACAAGAGAGTGATTTGGAATGAATGGTCGCGATGAATGACGATGGCGGATATGACACACAGATATGGTTGGCAGACAAGAACCAGAAGAAAGTCGAAAACAATCAGAAGAAGTGAGAAGAAAAGAGGTCTGAAGAGAAAAACAAAAATAATGACAATGATAAAAACAAAGAACCATCAGAATTCAATCGTGATGAACGATGTGCTCGAAAAGAATCTCAGGACAAATCAGTCTGAGGAGATGGCTGGAGAAAAAAATGCTCTGAAGAAAACAAGAACAATCAGAAATCTGAAGAGAATAAAAATGACAAAGATAATGACAAAAATGAACAAAAAAAATCAAAAAAATCTGATCAGAAATTAGACGATCGTATCGATAGTGAGTATAACAACGATGACGATCAGAAGAAATCAGAAAAAAAGAAGTCAGAAAAAAATAATGACGATGA
>JBGTAD010000012.1:0-17179 GCA_041750055.1 Candidatus Absconditabacterales bacterium
TACAAAGACCCATTGACCGTCGATACAGAGACGCGTGTCATCAATTATACGATGCTCTTGGATTCGAACAAAGCGAATTCAGGCAAAGGTAACTATAGTGGGATGTATCCCAAATGGATACCCAACTAGTATTTTGAAAAAAATGTTAAACCAGGAGAGTTAGTCTATTTACTAACTCTCTTCTTATTCAGGATTTATATTCTATTTTCATATATCTCATGATTTATTTCAAATTGCTAATTTTTTCTTTGTGATTGATATTTTTTGAATCAATTACTTCAGCTCAAGATCGAAGGGTAAATCTAACATGACAACGAGTTTATTTGGAGAAGAAGTGAGATGCTATTTATTATGGTGCGGATGAGTTATCTGATCACGATGATTGAGTTTCTTGGATGAGAGCTTCTCGTTCTGAAATTAGACAAGCTGATGCAAAGACTTTTAAGCAATTAACAAACTTTTGTGGGATTGATAAAAAATATGTTTTTTATTGGTATAATTGAACACTTATTACTCTAACATGAATTAATATAAATCTTTTTCAACCATTAAAAAACGATTGTTCTTATGGTATTACGGATAGTGGAGTTATAATGGATCTTCTTGATACTAAATCTGAATGAACATATCAGAAAGAATGAGATCCTATGTATCGAATTTGAGATACATATATAACTGATTTAAATTAGAAAATACTCATGATAAAATATATCGAGCTGGTAAAGATGAACAATATTTTTATTTTGTTAATCATGAAAACAATACATATACTCACGATAGAACATATAAACAAAAGTATGATATTATTAAACAATTGTTTGAGGAAAAGTTGCGAGGAAACTTCGATCAGAGGATTATTAAGTCAGCTCTTTTTGATGCTGAAGATTTAGTGAAAGACAAAAATGATTTTTATACTCAATCCATGATTTCTGTTTTATTAGATGATTATCGACCTCATGATCGAGATTAGGATAATATTATCTTTTGTTTGATTACTAACTTCGGTTCAAGATCGAAGAGTCAATCTATCTGATTTGTGAGTTTAGATACAATAAAATAGTACATATTTGTTTGGGTGACAAGAAGATCTGATCGTCATCCCTGTCTACTCTGATTCCAATACTTTGCTGATTTTTTGGCTGGGTGAGAGGATAGTATAAGTGATCCCAAGAGTCTTGAGTAGCAGTAAGAAATGGAGTCTATGTCCTATGCCAGCCGTGGAGTTGGCGAATATATCGATGATGTCATGCAGGTCGTGAGTCGTCCGATCGTAGAGTTCTAGATTGTGTATGTGGTCTTTGAGCACCAAGAATCCTGACATATCATGATGTCGATCCATGGCGATGTAGATGAGTTTGTGATTTGGGTAGGTAGAGAGTCGTGTGTGGATTTTTTTGATTTGATTCTGATCAGGTGTCGTGTATGAGTAATTGATCAATACATAGGGATCAGATTTTTTGTTTGTTTTTTGTCTGGTTTCTAGGTCATGAATTGCGTCATGCGTATTGTGCTTGGCAATATGATGGATCCAATGAAGAGCAAAATCTGACTGCTGATGTACGCGATGCGAGTATTGTCTGGCGAGTTGGTATGATAGTGAGTCTCTGCACACGATCTGGACAGCATGAGGCAGAGTGAGTCGATACAGGAGGTAGGTCGTTCGTCTTCGGGGTTTTCCTATTCATCAGATTCGGATTACTTTGCCTTGGCGGATGGGTTGTCGATATTCGATGAGATAATTCCAACCAGCACGCGCAAAAAACTGATGTCCACATCGTAGTACGAGATTTCTAACGATCTTGCCAGGTTTTCGATCAAAACGTAGCTGGTCTGTCATGACTTCTCCTCACCCGAAAATGTATAGATCAGCTTTGATGGATTTTTTGGGATATGTCCAAATTTGTAGTGCTTGAAGTTGACAGCTATGCGTAGGGTCAATCTGATCGATGAGTTGCTGATGTCTGTCTAGTCGTTGTGTTCGTCGTTGGATATCTCAGACTTCGACAGTGATATGGGTTGGGTGGTAGGTTGAGATGATCCATTCTATTACGCCAAAAAACAACAGCTCATCGCCTAAGTTTTTATATCCATAATAACATTTGAGGAAGCAACGCATAAAACAAAGCTAAAAGCTAAAACTAATGTACTTGTGTTTGTCTTTCATATTTAGAGAAATAGTAGTTATATTTCATTGAAATTTATCTGAAATGTATTCGCCTTCGGCGGGATCTACTTTTTTTCTGCCAGGTAAAAAAAGTACTCTACGAGCATACATAGACAAAAAACCCTTCGTCGGCCAAGAAATTACGTTTTGTGTAGGGTTATGTATGGTTGCTTCGAGCTCACTCGTCCCCCTTCGGGGACCCACTCGTTCGCTAGTCTAAGATTTTACTCAAGTTGCTTTTTCTAACCCATTTTTGTTGGCCGACCTGTCTGTGTCTAGATCTTGCTTGTGATGAGTTATTGTTGTAATTATTTTAGTCACTAATTGCTAGTCACTAATACATTACTTACCTCAGGTTATGCTCAGGATGACGATGCAAACTGAATTGCGGCTTGGTTGTTCTTGTTTTTTTGACAAGATGAAGAAAATGACTACACTAGAGATAGTTTATTTTGATTTGTCTATGTATGATTCGTTGGTTTTTTGTATATAGTTTGATGATCTCTTTTGTCCATCCTCTCGTAAGTCCTTGGGGTCAGGTTTTTGCTCAAGATTTGGAATTCGTTATCTTGCCCAGAGCAGAGTCTAGTCAAGAAGATTTGTGAACACTCGTAGATCAGATCTGATGAAAAGCTCCTACGTGAAATGATCCTGCACTCGTGACAGGAAGTACTGTTCGAGAGAGATACAATCAAGCAGCAGTGATTACAGATCGTAGTATTGGTAATCAGCTCTCTACAGGTGTATTGACACGAGATTCGATCTTGGATATCGTAGCGTATGCAGTTAGGAAGTTGTCAGAGTTAGCGTTGCTGATCGGGTGACTTATGATCATCTATGCGGGATATCAGTATGCGATGAGTGCTCGAGGATGAGGAAGTGCTGGAGCTGGACAAGAAGCTATCAAGAATGCAATCATTGGGATTCTTGTCATTATCTTCTCTTATTCGATTATTAGGATTATTTCTGGAGCGTTTTTATTCTAATTCCTCTTTCGCCATTCCATAATCCCTTGAAAATCTGACAGATCTTGACTATATTAGTCACTAATATTGTCAGATTTTTTTATTATTATTTGTATGGTGTCTTATGAAAATTGATACTTCTGAAGCTAAGAGAGGAGTAATCCTCAATATAGAATGACAGCTTTATAAGATCGTCGATGTGGGTCATACTCATATGGGTCGTGGTGGAGCAACTTATTCATTCAAGGTCAAGAATGTCGTGACAGGAGCGGCGAATACCTTCACTTACAAAGCTGGAACGACCTTGGAAAAGGCGGATGTCAACATGCAAAACGCTGTCTATTTGTATTCGTCTGGTAGTTCGTATTCGTTTATGGAGAATGATACAGGAGAAATCTATGAAATTGATGAGAACGAGGTTTCTGATATTGTTCCGTATCTCAAAGAGAATTTGGATTGTTTTCTCATGATCTATGAGGGTAGTGTGATCGGAGTCGTCTTGCCTACAACGGTGCAATATATCATTGCCGAGACAATCCCCGGCATCAAAGGAGATCGTGCTCAAGCAGGTAAAAAGCCAGCAAAACTCGAAAGCTGACTCGAAATACAAATCCCTTTGCACAAAAACGAAGGAGATACGGTTGTCGTTAATACGGTGACAGGAGAAGCGGCATAAATGTTAGAAAGAAATATGTTGGAAGTAAGAAGTAAGAAGGAATAAGTAAGAAATAATAAGTAGAAAGCTAAAAGAGAAATATGTCTACAAAAATTTATACTGTTCAATCTATTACCCCTCAGTTGATATTCTTGTATTCAACTTATAACTCGTGTTTCCATGTTGCAAAATCTGAATAGTATTGTCTTATATTGTTTGATTACGTTTGGTGTTGCTGTAGTACTGTATCCATTGTATATCAGTTTTTTGTCTAATATCAAAGCAGGGAAGACGATTCGTGAGGACGATGTATCCGGACAAAAGGCAGTCATATTCAATGAGTTACATAAACATAAAGCCTGAACTCCTACGATGTGAGGTGGATTGTTCTTGATTATTATGATTATCATGATTGCATGATCATATCTTGCTCAGTATTTGTGATTTAGTAGGTTTTCTCTTGTTTCACAGAGAGAGACGTTCATTCTTTTGGGTTCGTTTTTTGCTATGGGGTTGCTTGGCTTGATAGATGATATCTTCAACATCAGAGGCATTGGTAAAGTCAAAGGTCTGTCTGCTCGAGTCAAGTTAGTAGTTATGGTTGTCATTGCTGGTGCTATTAGTGTCTTCTTTTTTGTCAGACTGTGAGTAGAATGAGTCCATTTATGGCCAATCATTGTCTGATCAGAGTCAGATTTTTTGATGTTGTGACGATGGATGATTCCTTTGACCTTTCTTTTTACGATTTCCCTGGTCAACGCTATCAATATTACCGATGGGTTAGATGGATTGGCTGGAGGCTTGCTTTTGATGATCTTGGCTGTATTGAGTGGAGTGACGTTTTTGTATGATTGGTATTTGGCGACTACTGTCATCGGTATTGTCATGGCGACATTGGTAGCATTTTTGTGGTACAACATCTATCCTGCCAAGGTGTTTATGGGTGATAGCGGAGCGTTTGCCGTGGGTTGACTAGTGGCAACGCTTGTTTATTTGCTCAATATCAAGATGCATATCTTGATACCTTTTATGATCTTATTTGCGATCTTTTGGTTGGAATTGTTGAGTAGCTTTTTACAGATCATGTCTAAGAAGTTCCTCAAACGCAAAGCCTTCGCTATTGCACCTTTTCATCATCTACTGCAGTATCGATGACGACATGAGTCGACTATCGTGATGAGACTTTGGGTGATACAGGGTGTGTTGTGTATTGTTTCGATGGTGTTGATTTTGTATGGAATAAGGTAGAGGAACGAGCGAAGCGAAGTTCCTGCGTCATCCTGAGTGGAATGTAACGAAGTAAAACTTACCAATTATATGCATACTGTGTTATATATTTGAGTGACGAATCATCTTGAATGGAGAGTGTGGGAATATAAGTCACTTGGTATATCTTGATTTATTCAAAAACATCAAATCACGAAATAATGATATCCTCATATAAAAGATCCTTCGAGTTCATCTCGTCACCTCAGGTTATGCTCAGGATGACGAACGTTTGATTTATAACTTACCACTAATCCTATTTCCCATGTTCTCCATTCCTCTTGATATTTATGAGTCTTCTAGTGAATTAGTGGTGATCATGCCGCTGGCTGGAGTAAACAAAGACTCTCTGGTGTTATCGATGCAAGAGTATAGATTGATCATCAAAGGAGAAAGGATCAAACCTGACCTCAAGGACGATTTGACTGCTTTGCAAGAAGATTGTTTTTGGTGATTGTTCGAGCAAAAGATAGATCTTCCTGCTTCTTTGATTTTTCATGATATTCATAGTGTATTGAGTCGCGATAATATTTTGACGATTATCTTACCTAAGGTGAGAACTCCTGAACAGATCAAAATACAGATAGAGTAAAAAGTAATTGGTAATTAGTAAATGGTGATTAGACTTTTTTAGTATTACTTACTTAAATACTATTCGTCATTCTGAGTGAAGTGAAGAATCTTAAACAGATGTTTTATTCTTCAGTATGATGGTGTAAAAACGCTTTAAGTTAGCAGCATCTGTCTTTATTATCTTGTCGTATTTGTATGATCAAACAATCTGATACAATCGTATTTACGATAGGAATCAATCATTATGATAAGTTGTATGATCGCTGTATCAAGTCTCAGAGAGCGTATGCTCAGCGTATGGGTTATGATTACCATATTGTGACGGGTAGTGCTTGGCTTCCTGATGATGCTGCATGGCTCAAAATCAAAATGATCTCACATTTTTTGGAACTAGGATATGATTGGGTATTGTTCGTGGATGCGGATATCCAGATCCAAGAGAGAACTCCTCGCATCCAAGAGCTATGAGAAAGACATCCAGATCACAGTGTGTTCGTGTCGGTCGGAAAGTCTGGCAATATTAATTCGGGAGTGTTTGTTGTCAGACACGCGATTGATAGTGTGAGATTTTTTGAGGATTTGTATGATCGTATGATGCAGCCAGTACCTGATGCTATCAATGCACCACGAGAAAATGCTCGAGTTATCGCTCTGGCAAGGGAGTATGATTGTGTTTATATTGTAGATCAACGCCGAAATAATAGTGTAGATCCTGAGTTGGATGATTATTGTAGGCATTATGTGTGGGCGAGTCCGTTGGGAGCATACTATCACAAGGACACTCAGGAGCGTGCGATCACATGGTATCTGAAACAACGTAGGTGGATGTTATTGCGTCTCCAAAAAGCATATGCTCTCATATGATGGTCTTTGTATCATCCTGACAGTAAATACAGAGTAGAACGTTTGTATCGTAGCTCTTTGTCTGATTTAGAGAGGCTCTCTTCTTCTTCTCATAAAAAATCCTAAGGCCTATGGAAAATCTAAAGCGTGTGGTTGTTGGGGTGACGTCTGATTGTGTGTCAGATTTTTTTATTTTTGATAGAATATAGACGTTTTTTATCTGGCTAGAGTGTCTCGTTCTTATAGAGGTCATTTGTGGATATCGTCGTTTTGTTTTGTTTTATATTTGTGAGTGAGTGTTCTTTGGAGAGATAGAAGAGGCTCATATATCCTATCATCATCAGACACTGACTGATACACAATCATGCAACAGCTCCTGGTAGTCCGAACCATTGGATACCATATCGTGTCGTAGTGATATGGATGCAGGCTACTATTGTTTGGATGATGATCCTATCTCGATTGTGATGCTGTATGACCAGAAGTGTCCCATACACAAAATTGACGCCAATAAAGATAGAAGCAATACTAAATCCTATCAGTAATAAACCTACCTGCTCAAAAGCACTACCGTATATCATAGGAATGAGTATCTGTCCTCCCAGAATCGTGAGTATTAGTCATGTGATCGTCAATGCTGATATTCCTCCTAGCATGAGGTACATTGTACGATAGGATTGTTGTTGGTGGTATTCATCGGAGCACTGTTTGAATGTGACCTGGGTGATGATATCTATCAAAAGACATCCGTATACCATGATCCTATATCCTACAGCGTATAGTCCTACAGCTTCGCTACCTCATTGGTATTGGATGATGAATAGTGATATCTCACTATAGCAATAATTGAGGATAGCGCTCACCAAAAAGGGTGATCCGCTGATGATAGATGTACCTCATTTGGTAAACGCTCATGAATATGATAGATAGTGATTGCTATAGAGATAATAATATCCAACAAGTATTGAAACAATTCAGCTGATGATGTAGGCGTGACCCAGTTGTTCGAATCCGTATTGTTGGTACAGTAACCGTATTCCTATCAGAGGGATCGTGTTGATCAGCGCAGATCGTAGTTTGATGATTCATTCTTGTGAGATATACTGATGAGCGCGTAGTACGGTCTTGGTGATCTCGATAATATTGCTACCATAGCCAAAGAGTAGATAAGAACCCAAGAGATATGATACAGAACCGTCTCATCATCGAAACCTCACGAGTAATCATCCAACCAATAAAAATCAGACCGTCTTGATGATCATGAGTTGGGTGACGTAACGAGAGACTGATGACGGATCCACTGGAGTATCTCTAATAATGAGCCTATTGATACCCATATCAGAGACAATACTCATCAAAAACACGACACTCATGATCAAGCTGAGCTGTCCATAGCCTTGTTGTCCTAGTTGCTGTACAATGAGTATGCTGATACCAATAGTAGCTCCTTTGTTGATGATCTCTCATCAGAAGCTTCGTAGGAGATTTTTGCTGAAATGGATGATCTTGGGGTGAATATATGGCATGAGCGCAGATAGAATATGAGAATAACACAAGAAATTATGTATTATGATGTGGGTTGATTCAGATTTGATTTTTTTGTAGAGAGTTTGTTTATTATACTCTGCTTGTAATGATATCGAGATGGTGGTATCCGTACTCCGATCAAGAGGCGGCACCGCTGTAGCGTACTCATAGCAGGATAATATGCTTTGTATGATCGAGCTAGCATGAGACAGTTTCGTGTGATTCCACGAGCATGAGACTTACTATTGCTCGTATTGTCTGGTCTATTGGTATATCGAATGCTGTAGTCTGGGAGTATATAACATTTGCCCACGATACCGCATCTGAGTCGTACATCGTAGTCTTCTGCAAGATATAGTGACGGATTGAATAATCCTGCCTGCACGAGATGGATCTTGCGACACATGACGGTAGAGAAGATATATTGGTTCGATTTGAGGAAGTTGTTTCTGATTTGTTGGTTTGTTTGGAGTCGATCGAATTGTTTGGTATGGGTCTTGCCGTGCTGATCGACATTGAGTGCTCTGGTTCCGACGATACTGTAGTCGGGATGTGATGTCAAAAACTCGACCTGTTTGTCTAGTTTGTCTGTGTCTATCCAGACATCGTCATCATCGATGAAGGCAATGTATTCTCAGGTGCTGTGCATGATTCCTTTGTTCCTACTACGAGATCTCTCGAGATTTTGGTTATTGGTATAATGTCTGATCCTGTCATCTTGTGTAGCATACTGCTGGATGATGTCGAGTGTGTGGTCGGTAGAGGCATCATTGATGATGATAAGCTCTCGGTCAGTATACGTCTGGGATATGATCGAATCGATGGCACGACTGAGGTAGACAGATCCGTTGTATGTGGCTAGGATGATAGAGACAGACATGATCTGAAGAATAGTAGAAAAATAGAAGTCTGAAGAGGATGGCTGTTGGTTAGTGATAATTAGTGGAGGTAATGTAGGGATAGGCTTTTGGCCTGTCCGACAAATAAGTTATAGTAATTAGTGATTGGGGAATATATTGTTTTTTCGTTTGGATTATCGCGCTGCACTTATTATTTTTTTCGTATGGTGTGTCTGAGTTGGTATCGAGATGAGGGGACAATGAGGGCTATCAGCTGTGAGATGATCGCTCGAGGACGTGCATGATAGGCATGATAATACTGCAAAGAGACTCGCAGCGAGCGTAATTTCATCTTGAGGCGATTGCTTCCAGTATTGATAGTATTTCCCGTTCTGTTTCTATAGGTGATGAATGTGTCAGTGAGGTTGTTGATATTACCTATGATCCCCATCCTACACCAGAGATCATAATCTTCGATGATGAGCGTCCCGCAATTGAATAGTCATGCTTCTCGGAGGGCTTGTTTGCGAGCTATGATTGATTGGATCATGAATTGGTTAGATTTGATCAGTAATGATCTGAGGTGTTTGTCTCCTGACTGGATGTGAAACCGTCCGTTGATCGTCTTGCCGTCGTCTCAGGTGACGTGTACGTTGGTTCATAGGAGTACGGTATCAGGGTGCTGATGCATGTAGTGTACTTGATTGGCGAGTTTGTTGGTATCAGATCGTAGATCATCATCATCCAAAAATGCAACCAAATCATATGTCGCATGCATGATACCGATGTTCCTACTACGAGATCTCTCGAGATTGTGGGTATTGGTATAATATCTAATCCTGTTATCCTGTGTAGCATACTGCTGGATGATATCGAGCGTATGATCGCTAGACGCATCATTGATGATGATGAGCTCTCGGTCTTGGTGGGTCTGAGCAATGACTGAGTCGATCGCCTCTGCAATATATGCAGATCCATTATATGTGGCTATGATGATAGAGACGGACATTGCAGTAAGTAATAAGTTAGAAGTGAATAGTAATTAGTAATTAGTAATTGGTGAGTAGTGATTAGTAATTAGTGAGTAGTGAGTAGTGAGTAGTAATTGGTGAGTAGTGAGTAGTGATTAGTAATTGGGGATTCTTTCACCTCTCCCGACCTCTCCTTAGAGGAGAGGAGGTTATTGAGATATTTTTTCGTCTGGATTGCCGCGCTGCGCTCGCAATGACGGTAGGTTGATATTGCTTTCATCTCTCCTTCGAATTCCTTTGCAATGGCTCTATCATGATAGTAGTCAGATTTTTTGTAGTTCTTGTTGCATTTTGAGGATCTTGCGCTGATAGGGATAGACGATCGTAGGCAGCCCTAGATAGGCACTGATCAGATACATATGCAGTCTGGGAGAGATGACGATAGATGTCTGTGTCAATATGTGTACAAATCATCAGAAATCTGATCTCCAATCGAGTATACTACTGCGATCTGAGATGTCTATTCCTTGGTTTTTTAGATGATGGGATATGGTTTCTCGTCGTCTCGTGTCGTCATCTTGTGATCCAGCGCAGACAGGGACATAGTAGACATGAGTGGTGTCAGAGATGTGTTTTTTGATATCTTGGATGATCTCTGGTAGATGATGTAGTCCTTTGCTGTTGATATTGATGATGATGGAGTTTGGTCTGGTTTTTTTGTCATGTTTTGGTGTCTGTAATGTCTGTGTTTCTAGATGAGTCGTATGAGTAGCTCGATCATAAGCATATCGACTGGTGTCCATGACTCGAGAGACGGGTGTCTTGGTCAGAGGCTGAATGGTCTGTATGACTTGGTGATCTCTAGCTCGTACTGCACGAGAGCAACGTAGCATCAGCGAGAGTGATCGGCGCTGTCGTGTCTGGGTGCCTGCTTGGATACCTCCCATGATGATGAGATGGTGTCTTCGTAGACTCGGTCGGATATAGGGTCGTCGATATCGATATGTGGTAGGATGCTCGGGAGTGATGATCTCGCCACCTCATAGTACGATCGTATCGGCTGTGAGATGATAATACCAAGATCGCTGTGTGATATAGTGATATAGACTCCTGAGTCCTCTGGGGATGTCTGGTAATAGATGGATGCGACGTAGTCAGTGACTGTCGATATGCTGTGATAGCCATTGTCAGACTCGAGTATGATTTCATATGAGGAGATAGATGGTCTTGTCTTGTAGGAGGAGTTGTTTGATATTGCCGAGCATGATGAGTTCGTCTCCCATATTCTGATGTCCAAATCGTCACACTAAGAGTATGCGGCGTCAGGGGACTGGAGGGATATGGGTAGGTATAGACATGATCTGGAGAATAAGAGAAATCTGAAGATGATTATTGTTGGTTAGTGATTAGTAGTTAGTGATTAGTGATTGTTGAATAGCGAACGTTTTGGGGTTTAGTCTGGTATCTGGTCTGGGGTCTGGTCTGGGTTGCCGCGCTACGTGTGTTCACCAGAGAGGGAGTACCAAATGACGAGTAGTATCGTAGTTTGGTGATATGGTGGATATATCAAAATACAGAACTATCTCAAGTTAGTTTTTGATAGCTAGCGTTGTTATAGATCAGATTTTTGGTTTTTTTGATTGTTGAGTTAGACAGGCAAAAAACATCTACATATAGATGATATAGGTCTTTTGGGTTGTCTGTCTAAAACTTGTCTAGTGTGTCTCATATTGTGTACTATATAGCATCTAAACATCAGTTTTTGACTGACTTTTGGTTGGTTTGATGTCGTTATATTGCTCTTGGTTGTATTGTAGCAAGAATATTGGCCGTATTGGCCGTATGTTTGTCTTACAGCTGTTTGCCGATGATTGTCAGATAGCTGTCTAGGATGATTATACCATAGATGTGAGATATTGTGTAGGTGTTTTGTGTGCAAGTGCCCAGAATATTGCAGATGCCTATATAAATTAGTATCATCATGGTATTGAAATATATCGTGAATCTTAACAAAATAAAAACAAAATAAAAACAAAATCTGACCCTGTGTAGGGGATCATACGTATGATGGTTTTTATATGATACTCTCATTATACACTCACCGTATTGACCTGATGCCTTATCAGCTGTTACCAAAGATGTTTGACTTTGGTCTATGCGTGGTGGGGAGAGCTGAGCTGAGCTGAGATGTGATGGTCGCGTATCACGTCTTCATATTGCCTATTATATCACAAAAAACTCATCATACAAAAAAAGATCTATTATTGTTGTCACAAAATTGATAGATACTCGTTATGCTAGTTGTACGAATGTCATTAGTGATGGATTTGTCTATATTATCTAGAGATGTCAGAGTATGTGATCCCTGTTTGGGAAGACACTGTCCTGTTGATACTCCCCTATGCATATATGATCTTGTCATATGTAGGGGTATGTGTCAAGAAGCGTGTGATGCATATTCTCTTGCATTCTGTAGGTGGATGGATAATGATATCAGTAATGTGTGTACATGAGCTCGTGTGGAGACACGGTGAGTGTATGCAACGCATTCAATATTATGTGATTTTTATTCTTCTTTACCAACACACACGACATGTTTAAAAAACTTTTTAACGCAACATTAGCATTAGCAATCCTTGCTCAGTCTACATTGGTAGCTGTGCCAAGCGCAAATGCTGCAACTTACCTTGAAACTCAAGGAATGGCCTATGACTGGGCTGTAGCAAACAACATTACTGCTGTAACTGATGGGTTAGACTCATTCAAAGGAGCGGTACCTTTCCTCGGTAGACAAAACTGGGCTAAGTATATTGTTGAATTCGCTAAGAAATACTACCCTGATGTAACAGCTGATACATCTAAGGTTTGTGAATTCTCAGATTTGAATTTTGCTCTCAATGACGTAATCAGAGATTACATCGTAGAAGCATGTCAGATGAATTTGATGAATGGATATGCTGGTACTGATTTGTTCGGAACAAGAGATCTTATGACAAGAGGTCAAATTTTCGTAACAATCTTCAAGCTTATGAATGGAGGAACTGTTCCTACATCTAATCCTTTCCGAGCTTCTTCATTTTCAGCACTCAATGACGCTGGTATTGCAACTGTAGACAACGGTGCTGCTAATATCGCTGGTATTGACGCAATGATTATGTTGATGAGAGCTTCAGAAACTGAAGTTAATCCTCTTGATCCTGATTTACTTCTCAGATGTCTTCTCAATCCAGAAGATCCTGCGTGTGTAGATGTAGATCCTGTGACTACTGGAACTAACAATACTGGTATGAATAATACTGGTGTAGTTAACGAAGTAAAAGCTGGAACATTGGATTTATCGATCGTTCCTTCGACTAAAACAGATCCTGTTTCTATTCCTAGTAATGGTACTGTAAACTTTGGTTCTATTAGATTGTCTGCTGCTGTTTCTGATGTTACTGTTAGATCTTTGACTTTGACTAGAAGAGGTCTTGGACAAAGAACTGATGTTTCTGCTGTTTTCTTAGAAAGAGATGGCGTTAGAGTTTCGTCTAGAAATTCAGTAACTGTTGATGGTACTGTTATTTTGTCTCTTACTACTCCTTTGACTATTAAGGCTGGAGGTTCAGAAGTTGTTGATGTTATTGTTTCTATGAATTGAGATGGTTCTAATTCTCAACACAGATTCGAAGTAGCTGAGTCTTCTAATATTGATTCTTCTGCTCAGACTGTTGTTGGAAACTTTCCTGTAACTACATTGACTCATGTTACTACTTCTTATACGGTTACGCCTGTTACACTAAAAACTGAAGGTGTTGATGGAAATTCTTATAAGTTTGGTGATACTCAAGTAGAAATTGGTTCGTTTAGTGTTACTAATGATTCTACCGAAGAAAGAGAGGTTTCATTTAAGGGTGTTACTTTGAGATCTAGTAATTCAAGCGCTATTACTAACTTGAGAAATATAAAGTTATATAAAAATGGTGCTGTTATTAGTACTAATGGTGTATTTAATGGTAGAGATCTTACTATTACTTTGGATGATACTTTGCTTCAAGGTAGAACTCAAAGATACTATATCAAAGCTGATGTTGCTGGTGTAGAACAAGGCGATGGTGGTGATAATTACACATTTACTGTTAGAAATAACGAAGATTTGAATGTTATAGAAGTTGCTTCTACGTTCAAAGCAAATGTTGATTTTGATCCTGTAGCTAATCAGTTGTCTCTCAAGGCTTTCACTATCAAAGGTGGTGATGTTACTGTATCTAGACCTATCTCTCTTACTTCTTCTATGGATGTATCTAGAGGTCAAACTGATACTGTTTTGATGTCTGCTACTGTAGTTGTTGAACAAGGTATTAAAGTTGATGGTGTAGAATTGCCATACCTAGTAACCTTGAGTGATGATGTTACTGCTGGTTCTGGTCTTAACGAGTTCTTTAGTACGTTGAGATTGAGAGTAAATGGTTCAATTAGAGATACCTTTACTGCTCCAGTTACTGCAAATGGAACTGTTCTGTTTACTAATGAATTTGATCTTGTTAAGGGTACTTATACTATTGATATTATAGGTAATGTTAGAGATTCTGCTCCTGTAGATCAAAAAATCAAGCTTAGTTCTGATTTTGGTAGTGGTACATTTAAAGTAAATGAATTTATCAGTGCTGATACTTCTGGTATCCCTCAAATAGCTGGTACTAGTACTCCATTGAGACTTACTGTTAAGTCTTCTGAATTGACGCTTTCTGTTATAGGTTCTGACAATACTGTTGTTAAGGGTGCTCAACAAGCTGAATTCTTAAGGTTTAATATTGCTGCTGGAAATAATTCAAAAGCTGATATTACTAGAATTACCTTGAATGGTAACGGTGCTTCATTTACTAGTAATTTGTTCTCTAATCTTAAGTTGTTCAAAGTAGATGGTAATGTAATGACTGAGTTGAAGACTGCTAGTGTGAATGGATCTAATGTTATTTTTGATTCGTTTGGTACGACAAGTATTCCTGCTGGACAAACTCAAACTTTTGTAGTCAAAGCTAATGTATCTACTAATGCTCTTGATGGCTCAACAATCCAATTATCTATTCCTAGTAATGGTGTTGTAGCTACTGATGCTAGTAGTAGAAACTATTCAGTAGCTGGTGTTACTGGTAGGTTGTATACTATAACTGATCTTGGTAGTGTAAGAATTACTATGAGTTCAACAAATCCAGTTCCTGGATTATACGTTGCGGGTGGTTCAACTATGCATGATCTAGCTCAAATCAATGTTGTTACTCAAAAAGATACAATTAATTTGACCGATTTGATATTGACTAATAATGCTGCAGTAACTCCTATGGTATTACAAGAAAGAGTTTCTAATATAGGATTATATAGTGGTACTCAATTGATTGCTAATGGTACAGTAATAGGTAGTTTTGTTAGATTTAATTTGTCTGATGTAAGAATACCTAAAGATACTCAGAATACTATTTTTGTTGTAAGAGCTTCATTTGCTTCTTCTACTCAAGGTACTGACTTTGATAATGGTAATATTCAATTAGCTGTTGCTCCTACAGGATACGAAACACTCTTTCCTAATCTTCCTCAAGGAATTTTCCAAGGAGTAAGAGCTATCTCTGATAGTGTTGGAGATACATTGGGAGCTGGTTTTGTTGCATTTACTGCTAACTTAGCACCTACTCATAGATTAGTTCCTGCTAAGCCTATTATATCTGTATCTGATGTAGTCACAAATGATGAACCATATACTATGAATATAACTGCTGTTGGTGGAAAAGTTGATATTAGTTCTTTGACTTTTGCATCTAATGGAACTTTAGGTCTTGCTATTGTAGAAATCAATGGAGTTCCTTATAGTACTGCTCAAGATCTTGATGGTATCATTAATATGGATCTTGCAAACAACCTAGAAATAGATGAAGGACAAACAGCTACAATTATTGTTAAAGCGCAAACTACTCTTGGTTCTGCTCAAACAAGAAGTGTTAGATTAACTGATGTATCATATGATGCAATTGTTGGTTGAAATACTGTTTCAATTACTTCTATTGGATTGTATTTCAATAACCTAACTTCAGGTGTTGGATCATTCCCTACTAGATCTAAGTCTAATCCATAATCTATCTTTTAGATTCCTCAAACATCTCTCCTCGTGAGAGGTGTTTTTGGTAATTGGAAATCCCCCTTTCTCCCCCTTTAGAAGGGGGACCTACTGAGTATGCCTCGATCTAATCCATAATCTATATCATAGATTCCTTAACCCTTCTCCTCGTGAGAGGTATTTTTGGTAATGGGAAAATCCCCCTTCCCCCCTTTAGAAGGGGGACTTACTGAGTATGCTCTTCTCTCGTTCATTCTTTCAATCACCTCTTCCTGACTCTACCTTGCGAGGGGAGGGAGGCTGGTCCTCCTAGGGCATCTCTCCCCGGCCTCCCCTTGAAGGGGAGGGGGACGCACTACTGTGGGATTGGTCTCCTCCTGAGATGGGCAGCTAGTCCTTCTGAGAGGGGAGGTGGGCGCACTACTGTGGAGTATAAACCCTCAGCCTTCGGCAGCTCCCTTATCAGGGAGCTATCACTATTCGCGGACGGAGACTTAATGATGATTTTTATAGTTTTTCCTCGTCAATGCTGTTTGTGTGACGAAGATGAGGAAGGATTGACATGAGGGGGAGGTATGAGTATAAGAGGGTCAGACAATCTGTTGCATTTTTCTATGTAAAATTGTATACAATACATGTTTTGATTTTTTCTATGATTTTCTATGAAATCCTTAGACACCAAATCAGCTACTATATCCATGTCTTTTGATATGTACCCCTTAATATCAATCTATTCAAAAGCCGTTTTTGAGTTTGATGATTCTGTAGATGAACGAAGTGTTCATGTTCCATGACTATCTTGATATTATGGACAAGGACCAACCAAAACTAAGGCTTTTGCAGAACTGGTTGAATGATTTTTAGATACGTATCAGTACTAATTATATGTCATTACAACCCATCAAAAGATGAGAACTCATTAAGAAATTAAAACGTTTATGATTTGATTGACCATTTGTAGGATGAAGGCATGAATATATGAAACAATGATCTCATAAAATCACGATCCCTAATACTCATGGAAATAAAGAACTATGAAGATCCATATTGGGATTGATAGCTAAAGAGCTATGAATGACAAATGAAGAGTTTAGACTAGCATAATAAGAACAAATATCTCTCCTCGTGAGAGGTGTTTTTGGTAATTGAAAATCCCCCTTCCCCCCTTTAGAAGGGGGGCCTACTGAGTATGCTCTCCTCGCGTTCACTCTTTCAATCACCTCTCCCCGACCCTACCCTCAAGGGGAACTTCTCCCCAGCCTACCCTCAAGGGGCACCTAGTCCCCCT
>JBGTAD010000013.1:0-7028 GCA_041750055.1 Candidatus Absconditabacterales bacterium
AAACTTACATTTTGAATTATCTGTGCTCTTGAGAAGTGAGGCTTCTTATCTTGGACGTATTGCAACGCTTCAATGATTAAAGGGTATTCCCCTCTAGCAATCATTTCTTTGAGTAAATGCTTTGTGCCAGACTCTACAGATAGCACATAACCATTGTCAAATCTTTGAGCAAAGAGTTGTAACTTTTGCGCAAAATCGAATGGTGCCCCGTGAATGAACTCCTGCTTAAGGCAAGAGTACTGTGACCCGCTTGCTCCAGCACGATCCATGTTTTCGAAATACCCTGCAATGTTTGCATCTTCTAGCGCTTCTAGCGCCTTTATTACATTTGAATTCATAACTTTACTTTTTATTTTTATTAATTATTTATTTTTACTCGTCACGGCTTTACAGAAGTATTGATACCTACCATTTTGTACAGATATGTACGTATTGATTGATAGATTCCTTACTTCAGGACGTCGCTAGGATATATATATATATATCGCGAAGTCAAGTCTTTTTTAGAAAAACATCTCCTTGCTTGTGTTTGATCCGTCATCCAAGTCTCTATCGAGAGTGGTATCAGATTTGGTTCTTATCTTTGGTGATGATAATGAGGACCAACTACAGCATAATCATCTTGAAAATCTCCCGCCTTCCTCGTACTGATAGGTATATTTTTTGTCTCTCCTCTCTCCTATCCTCATGACTGACACTACCCATACCGACGACACTGATATCACTGCAGCACATCCATCAGATCTCACTACGAGCGAAGCTACTGCTCCAGACTCATCGACATCTCATAACCTCCCCATCAAATCTGATCCTACACCCACTCCCGCACCCAAGATGCCATTCGTCCCTATGAATAGATCGATCAGTCCTGCTCCTCACATGTTCAAACCACAAAAAGGCTGACCGAGTTTTAATAAGCCTATGGTACGTCGTACAAATCGTGGTAGATAAGATTGGATCATTAAGAGAATCCGTCATTGCGAACGAAGTGTGGCAATCTAGTTCAAACAAACCCTCTTCTTCACAGGATTGTAATAGCCCTCCCTTTCTCCCTCCCTTTCTCCCAGACACTTCTAGCTAGATAGTGTCAGGTTTTTATCTTTTTGGGGTATCATCTATGGCAAAGCATAGCAAGCGACACAATATCAGACACAAAAAAGCCATCACCGATGCCAAGAAATCTAAGATCTACGCAAAAGTCGGGAAAATTATCGAGATCGCTGCCAGGAAAGGGACTGATCCCAGTATGAATCCTAGCCTCCAACTCGCTCTCGCCAAGGCAAGATATAACGGACTTCCCAGAGAAGTCATCGACAAAGCCGTCAAGAAATGAGCTGGTCAGAGCAGTGCAGAACAATTCGAAGAAATCAGCTACGAAGGCTACGGACCTAATGGTAGCGCGGTATTGGTCAAAGCACTCACGTCCAATAGGAATAGAACCAGCGGTAGTGTCAGATTATATTTTTCTAAATACGCAGGATCCATCGCTGAGCCAGGTGCTGTAGCGTGGCAGTTCGTCGAAAACGGACAGATCATCGTCGATGGGTATCTGGAGCAGACTAGCCACCATGGCAAAAAAGGAGAAGAAATCAGACCCTTTGACCCCGAACAGCTAGAACTTCAAGCGATCGAGCGATGAGTCAACGACATCCACATCGAAGATGGACAGGCTATCTTGGTGACCAGCAGAGAAGACTTTGGGAGTATCGTCAAACAGGTCGAACAGTCTTGACTGCATATCATCAGCGCCGAGCTGGTGTTCCAGTCAGAAAACCAAGTCACACTGACACACGATCAAATGCAATCGTTTGACAAACTCATCGAAGCACTCGAAGATGACGATGATATCGATACTGTGCGAGATAACGTATCCAGAGACTAACACCCATCAATCAAAAATTTATTGAAATACTATAGACATTCGCTATACTATATGTATCATGCGTATTTTTTTGTTGATCAAAACGAAAAAGTCGTAAAAAGAGTTGAGAGGTTTATCTGATCTCTATTCACAAGCTATCTATTCAAAACAACGATCCTACTACAGATATTCTCAATCTGACAAGCCCATCGTAAGTCACGATTTTTTATAAGATCTGATATTGCTACACAAGAAATAGCAATCAAATTTGTTTGATAACGATCTATATAATACAAAACTATGAAAAAAAATAACAATATACTACACACAGCTATCATGTGAATAATGCTACGATTTGGTAGTTCTAGCGTCGCATACACACAACACCATACTGCAGAGGCACTTGTAATCAATTTGGATCATCAAGATACCCCATCCAGGATCTTACTCAGTCACCAACAATGCCAAGCAAATATCGATGAACTCATCAATCAAATACAAGGTCATCCTCACCGATATCTAGAAGAGTATCATCGCATGAAATATACATATGGAAAACTGGCCGACAAGATCACACACGAGACTATTATTCACAGACTGCAATCGATCAAAACAAGATGAGTACTGGTGCAGGATTTTGTCATGCTGAGTTTTGTAGATCAAATCTCGTGTATCATGCATCCATTACGAGGACTTATATGATGATCAGTCCTGCGCTACGAAGACGGAGAACCTCTAGACATACCAAGAAACATCTCATGATGAGTACTGCCAGCTGTGTTCAAAGAATTTGACAGATCGTATTCTTATCAAAAGATCTTTGGAGATAATAGCAATCTGATATTATCCTCATCTAAATCTATATTACAGCCGTTCTTCGAGTATGCGAAGACTCTCTGCGCTTATCCAGACCCCCTTATCTTCCAAAAAACAACTGCTCGTAGCGACTATGCTACATCAATACAGCGATGATGTATGATGATTTGAAAAACGAGACAAGAAGGTTTTGATATCTATCATACAGACATATCTCCATCTATGCCAATCCAAAGAAACCAAGCCATTTGTCAATACTACGATCTGGGATGGCGATCTCCTATCAGATAGTAATATCAAAACAATACTCAAGACTCTAGATCTCCGTATTCCCGAGAACGTCGCCAGCCATCCTGACAATCATTCGATCGACAACCCATCACTACCAATCCAAGCAGATTCGTTTAGAATACAGGTATATGAATATTTTTGTCACAGCATTGGACTGATACCACTCACCATCATCAATCCTATAGTATCAAAAGAAAGCCCCTCATACACAATATTCGACAGACAGTATCCCAATCATGATAACATCCAAATGATATACGATCAGGCCATCCAAAAACTTCCAGATATAAACACCTACTGACCAGAATATGAGCAGATACTCAAGCAAATACTCAGCATCCTGATAACAGTATGATCAAACAACCAATCAAACAAACAAAAATCTGATCTATGAGAACGATATAAAATACAACTCCCTGAAAAACTAGGGCTGTTATGACTACCCTATCATGGTATACAATCTCTATATCCTCACAAAGGCATATACGATCTACAAAGCGAGCCTAAGATCATATTCTATACTGAGACACAAGCACTACATACACACCTACTGTCATGGCTACGCAGTATGTCATCAGATCCTACTACACAAGATTGGCAATGATTTTTCATGAAATGTCGGACTATTTTTCCCCATCTGAGACCAGCACATCAGCGATCGCATCCTGATTTCTTAGCGTATGAAGCATCCCAACGGATGGAATGAGAAGGCAAAAGCGTAACAAAAGTATGCAATAAGATCAAAAATACTACCACTTCAAATACTCAAACACCCAATGGCAGTCAGATAAGTCATATCACTACCGCCTGAATAGACGAGATCCCCAAAGATCTCAACAAGATCCCCAAAGAATATACTACCATTTTAGGCTCCAAAGAATTTCCCAATAGCTATTTTAGCAATGATCAGTATTTGAGACTATTGGTCAGGATTGATCAAGAATATGGACTACCTCCTGGGACGATGGCGATCTTTATGATGATAGAGAGTCGCGGCATCCCAGCTCAGAAATCGAAAGCATGAGCACAAGGATTGTTTCAGTGTATGCCTCTGACATACTCTATCTATCTGCCTAGATTGAATACCAAATGATATAGAATAAACACCGTAACTCTAGGAGCAGATCAAAGCTCAGACCCGGTAGTATCAGCACTAGTAGCTGCTGAATACCTCAGAGAATACGGATTCATAAACGGCAAATACAACTATGAACGAGCAGTAGTATCATATAATGCAGGTACATCTCGAGTATGAAAATCGAGATCAGATCTACCTCATCAAACACGTGTGTTCGTTGCACTTTACGAATCTCTCCAAAACTATATCAATCAAGTCCCGTGAACTTACCCCAAAGAAGTCATCAAATACTGAGATGCTATCAAACAATCACTTATTCATCCCAGCAACACTCTGGGACCTAGATCCTGTACACTCGAGACACTGATAGATCCTACTACCGCGATCATCTGAGACTCCAATGCCCAAGCTATCCTCAATCATATCAATATCAAAAAAGAGGATCGTGGCATCCTAATCAATGCAGCACTATCCGAACGAACGACCTCTGGAATACGTACTCACGAGCTTGTTAGCTATGCAAAAACACACATCACAGAACTCAAGTGAATAAATAATGTACTCGTATACGTATGAGTCAACGATCTCATGCACCCACAGCTCCCCCAACAAGAAGCGAAAAAAACGCTGATACAGATACAAGAACTGTGCAATGTCATACATACATCATACCCTCATATACAGATCTTCGTGTCAGAATATCACATTGTATTATGAATAAGAGCTGAGTTTATCACACATCTCAACGCTCTACTACGCGCGTGGAAGTCACCTGAGAACATCCTCGTCATCAAAGCATCTTGAGTCCTATACCCTGGACAATATAGCCACACAGATAGTCCCACTAATCAAGTCCACCCAGCTCCTCAAAACATATCAATACTGATCAAGAATCTGCCTATCAAATAAGAAATCTGAATATCTAAAAACCATACCCTAACCAGATTTGACGCCTAGCATATCATCAACGATCTGCTGAGTATCTTGACGTAGCTTGGGCTGATCCATATTGTCCAGATGTTTGAGCATAAAGGGCTGACGTCAGCCTTTGTACAATTCGCGATGACGCTGGATAAATCCTCGATATAGAGTCGTCAGCGGACAGGCTGTGGGTCAGGTTTTTTGTTTGGGGCTATACTTACAATGACCACAAAAATCTGACATCTTATCGATATATCCTGCTCATGAGATATAGGGCTTGGTAGCCAGATTGCCGCCGTCTGCATACTGTGACATGCCCATCACATTGGGGATGACGACTCGCTCTCGAGCATCCGTATACATCTCTCGAAACCACTTGGTCAGCTGTCTGGGGTCCAGTCATAGCAGCATCGAGATATTCCCTACGATCATCAGTCTCTCGATATGGTGTGAGTATCCGTGTTGTTTGACTCTTTGGATCACGGTACTCAGGCAGTGCAGGTCGGTATGATCAGAGGTCTTACCAGTCCAGAATCGCTCAGGCACATCACGATCATGTGCCAAGACATTGGACTCACTGATACGAGGATGATAGACCTGATATCGATGTCGCATATACTCACGTCGTCCGATGATCTGTCTGACAAATCACTCCAGCGAATTGAGCGGAATCGTATCCGCATGCTCCAGGACCGCATCGATCACCTCTCGAGGCGTGAGCAGACCTGCATTGAGAGCGGTACCGAGATTGGAATGATATACGAGACGATCTGCCTCATACATCGCATCTTCCAAGATACCAAAATCTGACAGTCCATACGTCACGAATCGCTCCAGGACTTGGATTGCTTGCTTTCTATTGACGGGCTGATCAAAATCCTGAGCAGATTCTCCATATGCTCCATGCTCTCACAGATGCTGTATCGCTTGCTGGACGTAGACACTATGCTGAGATACTGGACGCTGGACGGGTTTGTGATCAGATTTGAACCCCCTATTTTCATGATCAAAATTTCGTTTGCCTCCTACAGGCTTGTCGCCGTCCATCAGGATATTCAGATGGCGTCTAATACGACGATATCGCTGCTCCATGATGGGAGGCTTGGTAGGGAATCGACTCAGATACGTCTCATGATCTACTAAGAACTGACCATTGGGGATGATCATCAACAATTGGGATCTGGAGAAATACTCATAACTATACGAACGAATCATCTGCTCCATATAGGGCTCAGCAGGCTGCATGATCAGCAATTCATCCGTATGCTCCCAGATCTGATCTATTCATGCACGATAGGTCTGGGTATACAGGATATGAGTACGATATCATAGCTCACGTCGATCGTCTGCAGCATGATGCACGGACGCATATTCGAAGATCCTGGAGTGCAGATGAAACTGTAACTTGCCCACTGGCGTACTCGGCCTACCCGCAGCGATGACGAACCGGCAATCCGTCGTCTCAGGATGGATATAGTCAGGATGGAGCTGATTGGATAAGATGAGCTGATGCATAGTACACGAGTGATATGTGAAGATATGATGATGATCCGAAAACAATAACAACAAATAACAAAATCTGACCCTCATCTTGCTCAATCCTCGCTACTGATTCAAGAGATTATGCTAGCAATCACAACGCTCTATTAAGATCTATGTCTAATCATTTCATTTTTGTGAAAATAACTTTTTTCTGCCCTTCTATCAAAGTTGTAATACTCAATGTATAATCAGAGAAACTTATGATCAATGTATTATTGATGTTTTTACGTATATATTTTATCTGATCTGTATCAGCAATGTTATTCTCGGCTAATTTATTTACAAAATCATGTTTTAATTGTGTTGATGTAAGATGATATTTATAAGATCCTCATGCAAATGAGTAAGAATCTTGATTATTCCAATCAGAAGAATAAGAATTTACAGGCAATACAGAAGAATAAGAACTCATAGGCAATACAAAACAACAAGATAAAACTAAAAAATACTATAAACCAAAAATGCAATATGTCTATTTTACCTCTATCAAAACATTGCTGTCCAACTCAAATAGGTCAA
>JBGTAD010000014.1:0-34770 GCA_041750055.1 Candidatus Absconditabacterales bacterium
ACGCTGGCGCAGATCTTGAATACACGTCATGGATATCAGACCTCCGGATGGATCGTAGGTCGTATCCTCACGAGCATGCCACAGCACGAGTGGAATAGCTGTCCACGATGGAGAGTCGTGAGCAAAGAGGGGATCGTGAGCTCACTCAAGCTATGACACAAAGGCCTCGTGCAAGTACAATTATTAGAAAAAGAAGAAATAGAAATCTGAAACGGATCCATCGATATGAGAGTGTATGGGTGGAAGTGATAGGATATATTCTTTTGTTGAATAGTAGATACAACCTCACTATCAATAGGTCAGATTTTTTATGGTTTTGCATATAACATGCTTGGATTGAAGACACCCATTCTTATCAAAAATATCTATGCATATCGTCAAAGTATATTCATTAGTGGTGGGATAGTGGTATGATGATGTCTGATATTGATGCTTTGATCTATCTGGTGGATCAATCGTCAGACAGCTCATAGGATCATTACGGATATTTCACAGTTGTCATGATCACAGGTAGGACTGGTATTTGGTACTGCTGAATATACTGCCGATGGACGCAAGAATCTATATTTCCTGTATCGTATCCAAGCGGCAGTTGCACTACGAGAAGCACAAAAAATCTGATACTTTCTCGTGAGTGGTGATAATGGTTCTAAGAATTATGACGAGCCTAGCGCATTCAAACAAGCGTTGGTCAAATGAGGAGTTCCTGAGGATCGTATTGTTTTGGACTATGCTGGATTTAGTACCTTGGATAGTGTCATACGTGCTCAGCAGGTGTTTGGTGTGGAGCAGATGACGTTGATCACTCAGCCAGATCAAGCGCAGAGAGGCTTGATGATTTGTGATACGTATGGTATACAGTGTGATGCTTATGCTGCTCAGGATGTATCTATTGCGATTGCACCCAGAGTGATGATTCGTGAACGATTCGCCAAGGTCAAAGTTATCTTGGATTTGTATGTATGGAACGCACAGCCCCGCTACATCGGAATGCAAGAGCAAGTTCCTCGGAAACCAGCAAAAGAATCGATTCAACTATGACAAGAAGATAACTAAACTCACTCCTTGAAAACAACCTACAACCTCACTATGAACAGGTTAGATTTTTTATGTTTTTTTATAAGAATCTTCTGATCATGCAACTCCACCTGTATAACACTCTCTCACGTAGCAAAGAGCTTTTCGTTCCTATTAATCCTGATCTGGTAACGATTTATAGCTGTGGGCCGACGGTGTATTCTCGTCAGCACGTAGGGAATCTGAGAGCAGCATTCGTCGTAGATCTGCTCAAGAATGTCGTCAAGCATATCGCATGATATCCGACCAAGCATGTCATGAATATTACTGATGTCTGACATCTCACCGGAGACAACGAAGGCGACGCTGATCACGGAGAAGATCGTATGGAAAAAGGCGCACGCAAAGAGGGGATTACAGCTCGAGATGTGGCTGCTAACATTACTCAGATATACATGGAGGATTTACATACGCTGCGTATCGATCCTCTCGATGTCATGCCTAGAGCGACCGATCATATACCAGAGCAGATCTCCATGATCCAAGAGCTCGAATCCAAAGGCTATACCTATGCTATCGATGGAGATGGAGTCTATATGGATACATCCAAGATCAAGGATTACGGCAAACTCTTGTCCGCCAAACATCTCGCAGGACTAGAATCATGAGCAAGGATCAACGATGCCGGTAAACGCAACCCTACGGATTTTGCACTCTGGAAATTCAACATCACGGGCAAAAAACGTGATATGGAGCGAGATAGCCCACGATGAGTAGGTTTTCCTGGGCGACATATCGAATGTAGTGCTATGAGTATGAGATATCTATGAACTCATATCGATATCCATACCTGAGGAATGGAACATATCCCTATCCACCATACTAACGAGATCTGTCAGTCTGAGTGTAGTCACGGTCATCAGCCGCGAGTCAACGTTCGAGTACACTATCAGCGACTCATGATGAATGGCAAAAAAATAGCAAAATCTGACGGTAATTGCGCGTATCTTGACGATGAATTTACTTCCAGAGGTCTCGCCTGAGAAGATCTCAGATATTTTTTCCTCCAGGCACATTACAGATCCTTTCAAGACTTCACTCGAGAGGGATTGGAAGCAGCGAAGAAATCCAGACAGAATTTGAAAAAACTCTTTGCTCCGTATCTCGAAGTACAAGCAGCATCATCATACCAAGAAGATATTTCGTATCTGACAGAATTACTACTCGATGATCTCAATACGCCTCAGATGATCGCGAGACTCCGAGCAGGCGCAGATGCGCTAGATACGGCATTAGCGAGTGCCATCAGATGGTTGGATGAACATGTCTTGAAATTGTGATTGTTTGACCTCACCCCAACCCTCTCCTACGAGGAGAGGGGGATCTCAGCTGAGATTCAAGATCTCGCTGCTCAGCGTCGACAAGCTAGACTCTCCAAAGATCGAGCCAAAGCTGACGCTCTGAGAGATGAACTCAAAGTACTAGGCTACGAGATGAATGATGGGAAAGAGGGATATGAGGTGGTGAAGATTTTTTAGTGTTTTTATCAAATTTAGATATGACGACTATCATAACATTGAAAACACAAGAGGGTATATATATATGATCTGACCTGCAGGTGTCTACAACGACATGATGAAAAACGGTTTCCACTTCTCCAACAGGAAAATTTCTTCACTTATGAGAATATTTAGTCGGAATCTCATGATGAAAAAAATATCAAAGAGCTCTTTTGACATATAGGTCAAAACTGCCTCCTCGTATTCATACAACTCATAGCGTATATGATTTTTATTATTCGATCAAACAAATATTTGCTTGATTAGATTTTCTCCAGGAAGAAAAAGATGGTATCTCTAATTTTTGTGCATTAATTATAACAAATAAAGATGTTTATAAACTTTATCATGATGGCGATGTTCAAATAACTGGAGATGATTTGTTGGATAATAATTTTATGACTATATGATCCGGATCTGATTACGTAAAATGAGCTTATCATATACTAAAAGATACGAAAAAATCACCAAGAAAAATTGTTGAACAATGTATTCAAACTGCAAATTATTTTGATTTATATAGTAGTTGAGTATTTTCTATGAATGCTTCGGAATTTTTGGAGGCGAATATAGAACAAAAAACTTAATTTGTAATCTAAAATGCATGAATTTTAGAGCTAGAGTATATTCTATTAGAGATGAGCTGAGGTCTCTGGGATACGAGATGAATGATGGGAAAGAGGGATATGAGGTGGTGAAGATTTTTTGATAAAAAAATAACCTCTTGCGAACAAGAGGCGTAGGTTTAATGCTTATCGATATATCTATACTGAGGTGTTAGTAGTCCATAATACCATCCTACACTAGGATTAATTTCATGTCCCAGTATGATATCTCCCACTTTGGGTATTTGGTTCTTGGTACAAGATCTGCCAAACACAACATATCTTTCATTCACCCACATTGCCCAAATATAGGTCTCAATAGGTTTGTCGCAGTCAATAACCTCTTGCAAATTTGTGGGTCGTTTGATGTATTCGATACTCGAAACTTTACCACGAATACTCACAGGGCTATCTATACTGCTTTTTTCTTGTAAGAAAAAGAAAAAAGAAGCCAGCAATACAAATAATATTTTTTTCATTTCAGATTTTTTGTTTTACTTTGTGTGTATATACATATTCAATATTTAAAGTCAATGGAAAATATTGAAATCTGATGATGTTGCTATCGTAGTGATTTCCCAATGATGAGGCCATTCAAGATCAAGAAGATCAGATTTCCTATCCATTCAGCTTGTTTGGGTGAAGACGTGAGTCGTCCCAATCCGTCAATGATCGCATGACGTCGCAAAAACAGGTACAACATCAAGTACGTTCCAGGTATGATATGAGCATATCGTGGATAGACACTAATATCTTGTCCAAATAATCAGACGATTTTTTCTAATACTGTCATGATTCGTCCGATGCTGAGTAGTGAGTTGATCAATAACCGTATCACTTTGTCTACGCCGAAGATGGTCAGATAAAAAACCGTATACACCGATATCGCTATCCCTCCATGTAATGCAGCGAACCAGTATTCTGCAGCCCCATAACTGATAAAAAATCCTGACACGCCAAATGCCAACATATGGATCCCAAAGAATGGATAGACAAATCGCTTGGCGCTATTCAAAGGCGTCGCTTTGCCGTTGATGGTGATTTCTTGAGCTGGTCATAGAGAGCTATTCATATCAATTCGTATAGGAGATGAGGTCAGATTTTCAAGATCTTTTGTCAAAAGTCTTGCGCTTAGATATATAGTTTAGTAATAAATAGTATCACGATTTTATCAATGATAGTAACGAAACGTAATGAATACTTGATACGAACACTATATTCTAGCATTCGGTCCGCATCCTGATGATGTAGAAGTAGGATGTGGATGAGTATTACGACAATCCGCCCAGCAAGGCAAGAAAAATCTGATCGTCGATTGCTCATTATCTCAGTATTCTACACATGGTGATGGTGTCTCTAGATCTCAAGAAGCCCAACAAGCAGCAAAAATCCTGTGAGTCGATCAAAGAATCAATCTAGGACTTCATGATACTCAGATCATTGATGATCAAGAACATAGAAAGCTGATCGCTACTCTCATCAGGCGTCATAGACCAGAGATTGTATTGGTCCCATCGATGTATGATAGACATCCGGATCATAGTGCTCTACCACATCTGGTCCAGCATGCGTGTTTCTATGCAGGACTTGCCAAGATAGATCTAGACGGATTACCGGTTCATAGACCCAGGATATTACTCCAATACATGATCCGAGAAGCATTTGATCCAGATATTATCGTAGGGTTGTCAGTCGAATCATTCGATGCTAAGATGTCTGCATTCCAGTCATTTCATAGCCAAAAACCTACCAATGAGCATGCATTCAACTATCTTAAGTGAAGAGCTACTACGCTAGGATTTGCAATCAGACAGCCCTATGGTGAATGATTCAAGACATTCGGAGATGGAGTCGGTGTGATGAGTTTTGATGATCTAGTCACAGGGTATTGGTAGGAATCAAATAGTAGGGACTGGCTTTTGGCCTGTCCTGAATAGTATTGGATATCCTTTTGGTTTGTCCGAATGTCGAAATGATAGGGACGTCCTCTTTGCATGTCAGTACAGCTAGATATTAAGAGGGTTCCAGGGCGTCAGCCCTGCCCTATACTTGCGGCGAGTGCAACGAGCCGCTTTTTCTTCATATGTCTTATCATCAAAGCAAGTGAAACAACAGTCTAAATAAAGCAGTTTTGTACAACAAGAAAACTCTGCTTGATAAAGCCTGCCTATCCGGGTAGGCAAAGGGATGAAGAGGATTTGTGTTGCTGACTTATTCGCTATTCGTCATCTAATATTTCCATCTAGGCATAGTAATTAATGCTTTGAATCGTATTCTTTGTTATTGTATCTGCATTCTCGTTATTAATTATATTCCCGTTTTTGTCTCTGAGTAAGAAGTCATGATCTCAAGAATAATGAATAATTTGATTTCCCTTCTTGCCATGTATTGCTGATAAAGCATCATTATCTACGATATTATCATTAATTCCAGCATTGTTGGTAATAGAAGTTGTTGGATGATTTCCAGGAGAAAAAATGAGAACTAGCTCTTCTAGTAGCTTTTTCTTAATATTTGCATCAGTTTGATATCCTTCCATATCTTTTAGAAACATCACTGAAATATTCGACAGAATTTGTTTAGATGCATTTTCAGGAATTTCCATGAATTTGTGCTGCTGAGCGTATTCTCGAGCGGTCAGTGAGTTATCATCTGGAGATGATTGTATGATATGTTCATGCAAATCATTTAACCCGTAATCGTTGAGTGTTCTTGGACGTAGCATGAGATAATCATGTTTCGTGAGTGCTGATCATCTGGTGATGATTTGTTTGATCTTATTCTGAGGATCTTGTCCCAATAGTTTGATCAATGCAACAGCAATAATAGCCGCTTGTCCTGATGCACTGTTCATCGCTAGGTGGATGCTGGTGAGATTATTGCTAGGATCGACAGTATATTTGATGAGTTCTCGATACAGATCTAGTGCGATACTCGTGACGGTTCTGATTTCTGACGTCTGTGAATATACCAGAGCTGTAGCGTCGACTCCTTGAGCAATTGCAATTTGACTAATACTATTAACTGCGCCTAGGCCTCATTCAGCTATGACGAGTTTGGATATGTTAGTTGGATTAGAGTTTTTTTTAGGATATGGATAATAGCCACTATTCCTGAAATCGTGAGGGATTTTTTCTTGAAAATTTGTGAAAATCTGAATGAGGAAGTGCTGAATGATAGGAAAATTCTGAGCGTTTGTGTGAGTTCTTATTTCATTGATGAGAGGCGTAATAAGCTGATCAGTCGTCGATTTCATAGAAAATACCAAAACAGTAAATGAATATTTTGATAAGAAATATATTTACATTTTCAAGCAATTATCCTAATTTGTTGATAACTTGTATAAAGTGGGCTGCTCTCTCATGATAATTGGGATATTGATCAAAACTTGCACATCCAGGTGAAAAAAGTATCGTGTTAGATTTTTTTTCTTTTGCAAGATCATAGGCTTGATGGACTGCTGGCTCGAGAGATTCGCACAGAGTATACGGCACATCAGCTGCTTGGCATAGCTTGGCAAAGACCGGACTCATATATCCTATCAGACAGGCATGAGCTATATTTTGTTTGAATAGATCCTGCAGATGATCAAATGAATCGCCTTTGTCGCTTCATCCACATATCAGGATGACTGGATGATCAAAGCTCTTCAACGCAGTCTGTAATGATGCAGAATTGGTAGAATTGTTATCGTCATAGATGGTGATCCCATGGAGCGTTTTGACTGGCTGGAGTCTGTGTTCTAGTGCAGGGATTGAATTAATAGCGTTATCCCATTGGTCTTGAGATAGATGTTGATTGAGCTTGGTCAGGAAGTGTTCGACGAGTTGGATACTCGATCACAGATTGTACGCATTATGCATACCGATGAATTGGGTCTGTTCTATCTTGTCGTAGGCACGATAGATCTCCAAGAGACATTCTGTCTGCCCGTCGATACTATTTCGCTGGGTGATAATATCTTCATTGGTCAGACATACCTCACGTGTTTGGCTAATGATGCGAGCCTTAGATCTGAAATAATCCTCCAAATCATGATGCCAGTTGAGATGATCGGGACTGAAATTGGTCCAAAGAGAATAATCAAAGCTGATATTCTGGAGTTGATACAGCATAAAAGAGCTTGCTTCGATCACGAAAATATGCTGACGATCAGTCTGAAATGAAGTCATAATATCTGCAAGAGTCTGTCCCAGAGATGTTTTGAAATTGCCGGTAATATGTACCGTATGATTGGGTAATAGTGCATCCAGAAGTTTGTAGGTCATCCGTGTCGTGGTGGATTTTCCTTTGGTCCCCGTGATACCGATCTTGATACTAGACTGTCGTCGCTGATAGTCTTGCATGATCAGTCAGATTCGATTCAATTCTGAATAACACTTGTCCGGATAGCGTTGGTAGACCTCATGTGTCGGTGGGACACCAGGACTGACCGCGATCCAGTTTGCTTGGTCAGCGAGTGCTCGATCGATTCATCATTCGTCTTTGTCGTCGACGATATGGGATGCTATTCCTAGAGCTTTGCAGAGTTGTTGGAGTCATAATCAGACGATGCCTTTGCCGTAGATGAGGAGCATGGGAGAATAGTAAATAGTAAATGGTAATTAGTGATTAGAGAATGCCGTAGCGAACTCATAGATCCGCTGAAGGGTGCAATGAATGTCAAACGCAGTGAGATCCGCCGTGGCGGAGTGAATGGTGAATGGATTTTTCTTCAAAATCACTCATTACTAATCACCAATCACTGTATGATGTTATGCTTTCGTGACACTACGAATATGATGATCGACATGTTGTGCGTTTTCCAAGAAGATGAGTGGGTCTCCAGTCACATAGTAATCTCTGATTCTTTTTTTGGATAGGCATGCAGTGATCTCGGGATGTCTATCCAAATACGATCCAAACTGGATAGCAGCTTCAACTCCTGGATCGATGATAATTCCTGCAAAAATCTTCTTGAAGTGATCCATATAGATTGGGAAGTGCGTACATCCAAGCACGAGTGCTTCTAGCTGTGGTGGAAACGCATCAAGATAACGCTGAAGAAGATCTTCTATATCTTGTTCATCTGTTTCGCCGCGTTCGATCATGGTCACGAGTTCTTGAGCCATGACGATACTCAGTGTCGTATCAGATTTTCCTCCAAATTTATCAAAAAGATTATGATAAATCCCAGAAAGTACCGTTGCCTGTGTTCATAAAATCCCAATATGAATATAATTGCCTGCGATCATTTTTTCTACTCCAGGGATGGATACAGATAGAGTCTTGAGATGAGGAAATTGAGTCTGTCGTTCTTTGATACAGTAGGCAGCGGCAGTATTACAGGCTATGATAACAATGCTTGCTCCATGGTCAAATAGCCAATGTAGTCATTTGAAGGTGAGTTCTTTGATAGTCTCCGCGTCTTTGATACCATATGGTGCATTGGCTGTATCAGCAAGATACAAATAATCATATTGAGGGTATAATTTTTTGAATTCCTTTGCTGTCTGGATACCTCACAGACCACTGTCAAATATTCCTATAGAAGTCATGCTTGTGCTGCGTAACTAAAAATTATACATCATGTGTATATGATTCAACATGTTAGGGTCAAGAATAAACTCTTGATTTATGTAGCACTTTTGATGATATAGTATCAGATTTACTTTTTCTTATCTCAAATACATATGCGTCCCTCTCTCAAACATATACTCGCTATTGATCGATGAAGCAAGATTGTCTGATTGGCTCGCGCTCAAATTGGATCTAATGTTGTGTTTCCCATTGGATACCTAGATAATGATAAAATGCTGTATTATTATATTTCTGATTTGATCACGAGATATCGCGTCAATACTATTGCTTTAGGATATCCTAGCAAACAAAAAGACATTCAAGAAAAAATCAATGATTTCATGAAAGCGTTGTCATATATCATCGAACACGAAAAAATTACGATTGAACTCGTTGATGAAGATTATACTAGTGTCCAAGCAGGAGAGATTATGTCCAATTTTAGAAAAAATGCAGCGGAAGACACCATCGCTGCAATGTTGATTCTAGAGAGATATTTGGAAGAGAAGAACCATCAGCAATAATACATTAAGACGGATCTCAGTAGTCGTATAAACATCAGGATTCTAATCTCTTAATCCAATCTCTTAATCCAATTTCTTCATAAATACAATAAAACATCATTCCGCTATCTACTTATAGTAAGATATACTATCGAAATGAAACAAATCCTAATAATAATCCCAGTACTACTGAGGATAAAGAAGCAATAAAGATATACATTTTGCTAGCTTTGTATCCGATGAGGATCTTGCTCGCTAATGTAGGAAACAGGATGCTAGTTGCTCCTTTGATCAGGCTGATTCGTCATAGCAGAGTCACGATTCGTATGTGTTGCTCATATACTCACTGATACAAAGTGATCAACAACGATCATATGATCAGATTAAAAATACTCATGAGTCGTAGTGTAGATTTATGACTCGCAATCTCGTCCAGCAGTGAGACATAGTAGCTTTGGTTGATCATCATACTCGTTCATAATATCACGAAGATCACCGAAAACGCATGTAATATAGAGAAAATATCGTGCATCAAAATAATATATAAAAAATAAAATAAATCTGACACTAGCAGTATTGTAGCGAGAATCATCAAAAACGCAAATATTAGATCATGTTTCAGATTTTATTTGTTTTATGATATGTATCCAATACCATGTCTATGAATAAAAAACTGTGAGTAATATATATCTTAGCAGGTATCTTGCTACCATCGTTGGGTGCTGCTGCTTGTGTAGATTTCAATAATGGACGCCTATGTGTCGATGTCGTGTATGTCTGATCGTCTCAGTACAGACTCGTGAGCAACGTTCCCAATCTGTATAATACTAATACCTATCCAGCATTGAGATGTGAAGTCACACTGCCTGATGGTACCAAGCGAGAAGAAGCCTGATGTGATATGACGTTTGCCTACAATGGCTGATGATCAGAGATCAAAATACTCATGGGTTTTGACAAACAAGTACTATATAGAGGATTTTCTTATCGTTTTGCTGATTCGTTAGCGACTCTGTGAGCTCCATATATCCCGAGTGAGCAGTATAATACGCTCGATAGTACTAGAGGATCATCAACCACTACGATTATCAGTACCAATCCCAGCACTACGTATGATAGACCAACCAATACATACGCAAATACGACATATTATGGATGAGTAGGTACTGTAGGATCATTAAATACGCTGTCGATACCTATTGCATGAAGATCAGACTGATTTACCTCTGCACAATACTCTACCGTCAAGAGAGTATATGATGCGTGGTCTCTATTGATCAGGAATATCTCAAATACATATCCTAGAGTTCGTAACAACGTACAGCGACAGACACAGCAGCAGAGAATATATCTCAATATGATTGATATATTGGGTAACGTATCAGGGAAGTCATATACTCAGTATTCTGTTTTCGTAGGAGAGGTCTCTAGACTTGTACAGTCAGCTCGTAATTTATAGAGATCATCTACGTCTTGTGCCCAAAGATTAGTCTGTGAGTCTAGGAAGCGGGTTTTTTACTGTCGTATCGCTATGGTGTTGTATAACGTTGTTTGTTTGTGAAGCTTGTTTGTAGAGTGATGCCATAGAGTTTGAGCGAGTTGGCAGGTATTTGTCCGCGTCGATATTCTCCATACAAATTGCTCGTGAAGCGGATTGTCACATACGAACTTATTTGAGATCCGCTAGATATTCGAGAAAGACTCGGATCACTATTAGGGCTGATAGATAAAGATCGTTCGCTTACCGTTAGATCGCGTCATAGCAGACTAATCCATCCATCATTTGTGTTTGCGGGGAGACGATATCCGGTGTATGCTCATCCCATATTTTGTCACTGACAAATAAATCATTCATTCAGATCACATGCTCGTGTATCGATTTTCCCATCGTAGACCCCGCTGGATGTCGTGACGTTGAAGTCATGATTTGTACCAGCGTCAAATCCTTTGAGTCTGAGTATCTGCAAAGAATATAATCTATCGACACTGCTATTGCCAGTAATACCATCATTATCTCGGTCTCCACTACCCAGCAATTGTCTCCTGATAAATATCCTAGAATCCTTGGATGGAGAAATGAGGTACAACTCCTGAGCTCAAGATCCTCACATGAGTGCGACGGGTCAGATTCCAAGATCTTTGTCATCATCATCTCCTGCTGATCATACCAGTGAGCTATTTACTTCGTCGGCTACATCGATATGTTGTAGTGCATATTGTCCAAAAGACTGGTATTGAGGCTGTGTAAATCTTCATGGGTTGTACTGATAGCATCCTCATCATAGATTTACAGATGTATTTTTGAATGTAATACGAGGGTAGGAGGGCATGGTCTCATCGGTACCGATACTCGAGCTACAGTAGTACAGATGATGTCATGACTGAGAATCTCCATTTATGATAAATGTATCGATACTATTGGCATTGCCATAATGAGTGAACAATCCACAAGAAGCCCCTGTACCGACATCTCGTAGTGGTAATCCTACGGTATTACAGCCTACCAATTGTCTATTAAAGTATTCTTCATAGTCGATCGAATAATCTCTCAAGAGGGTATTGATTTTTTCGAGGGTAAAGTATGATTGCTGAATGAGAGCTTGCCTAGCAGAAGAATCTGCCTTGATTGTGACCATCTGACGATACACGCCCAATACTGTCGTCATGATCAAGAAAAAAATCGTGATAGCCGTCAACATTTCCATGAGTGTGAATCAATGTATCTGGCGACGATACATGTTGCGAAGACGACAAGATGTGCAAACCATAAATTCATATACAAAACAAACAAAATCTGATAACTCATACCTATGGTTTGAATAGCTTGTTTCAAGCGATTGTGGGTATGAAAATATATTTCTACATGAATGTCAATCCAAGATAGCACCCATCATTTGCAACTGCTATTTTTTTGGATATAGTGTGGTATTAGATTTTTATTTTATTGTTCATGATTACAACCTATGGTGATGATCCCTACCATTATCGAAAAAACTCATAACGGAGAGAGAGCCTACGATTTATATTCTAGGATGTTGGAGGATAGAGTGATATTTTGTTTTGATCAAGTGGAGCCACGTATGGCAAGCAATATTATTTCACAGCTTTTGTACCTAGAAAAAAAAGACCCTGACAAAGATATCATCATGTATATCAATTCTCCTGGAGGTCATATTAGCTCAGGTATGGCTATCTATGACACGATGCAGTATGTTAAATGTGATATTGTCACCATTGGTATGGGTATGGCTGCATCGATGTGATCGTTCTTGCTCACTGCCGGCACCAAAGGCAAGAGATTTGCTCTCCCACATACCGAGATCATGATCCATCAGCCACTGATTTCAGGATGAGTTGGATGACAAGCTACTGATATTGCTATCACTGCCGAGAATATCATCAAACGAAAAAACATCCTCAATGAGCGTCTCTCTTACCATACAGGACAACCTCTAGAGCAAATCCAAAAAGACGTCGAGCGTGACAATTATATGATGGCTGAACAAGCATTAGCATATGGACTGATCGATAAGATCGTAGGAGATATCAAGAAATAATACGAAATAAAAACACAAAATTCCTGAGTTGTATAGATGTATATCGTTTGATGTAGATTGATGATACAACCAGGTTTTTTCAAAAAATCGAGTCCCTCGTTCAACGAAAGGACTCGATTGTATTAGTATGTAGATTGAATGATCTTACTTCAATTATTTCACTTCGATGATTTTCATATCTTGTCTACCATTTGCTAGTCTGACTCTGACTTTATCTCATGATTTCTTGCCTCTGATTGCTATACCGATAGGTGAGTCAAATGACATCATGAGATAGTCAGATTTATCTATTTGGACTTGGTTTTCTTTGTCAAAGCTTCGATTATAATCGACTTCTGCACCACCTACGATGATGACTTTGGAACGTTCTCATTTATCGTCCTCGATGGTAACTTTAGATCCAAAGCTGATGGGTTGATCTTTACTAACTACTCATTTAGATCCTTCGATGATTTCTACATTTTTGAGCATGTAGTCTATTTCAGAAATTCTGGATTCAGCAAACTCTTTTTCTGTTCTATTCACATCGTAGTCAAAGTTTTCTGACAGATCTCATTGAGACTGAGCATCTTTGAGTCTTTCTAGTATTGCGGGGAGTTTGATTGTTTTGAGATCATGGAGTTCTTGTATCAGTTTTTCGTATCATTCTTTAGTAAGATAGTTTTTTTGTTGTTCGAACATACGTATGAATATATAAAGATAAAGCGCAATAGCGTAGAAATATTGTGATATTTTTGATTGGTTGTATATGATCATACACACCTATCTATCTCAAAACAACATATAATATACCAAAATCAAAAATAAATCTGAATAGTATGATTATCGTTTGTTTGTATACATAGGGATCATAGATTGGTATGATGTGAGTATTGATAGATTCGTTATTGTGATGCTATGAGAGAGGGCTATTATACTCAGATGTTTCTTTTATGTGTGATAGAGATCTTTGATGAAACGTTGAGCTTTATCAAATGCGTGATGTACAAGATCTTTTGGACTTTCAAATTCTTTTTCTCCTTCTCTTTTGAACACAAATTGTTCGCCAGCAAATAGAAAGTTAAATGTTCCTTCGTATGTATCTTTGATAGCGTGTTTGGAAATACTAATGTGTATTGATGAGGTTCAATGTGGATGTCTATCATGGACTTTTTTGAGATATGCATCCATTTTATTATCGAGATTGAATTGGACATCCTCTTTGATGCTGGATTCGGTGACCGGACTAAGATTTTCAAAGTGATATTGGATTTGAATCTGGGACATATGTATCAAAGTAAGGATATAAAGATCGTTGATGGTGAATTAGAGATCTTGTATCATTTGTTCTAATGATCATACTTCTTGTTGTGATACAGCTTCTTCATTCGACTCTTGTTGTTTAATACGTTCGAGTATTTTGATACTTTGGGCCAGTTTTTGTTTGGTGATTTCTGCTGATGTGCTTTTTACTGCTGATTTGAAAATATTCATCAGTGCTCAGAGACTATCTTCATCCAGTGCTTGGTTTTCGATCAGTACTTTGAGACCAGCAGCAATTGGTCGGTTATTCTCTAGAGCTTTGAGGATAGTGAGCATATATTCCTTTTGGGACATGGCAATATCTATCTATCAACATAAAAATACTACATCTCATATATCAATTATATCATCAAATGCAACATCACCTTATCACAGATTGACTCAAACGTCAATTGCAAATGATTCAGATGCAGAGCAATCTTTTGGTACGTGTATCAAATCTCATATAATAGTATTATGAAATTTGAATACATTCCGTTCATTCCTGTTTTGATCCGTACTGCTAGCGTGACTTGTGTCAGTTTTTTGTGGATGATGTTGTCCTATACACTAGTATCTGCTCAATCTCCTGATACGACTGATACTTCATCACAGACGACTCGTCCGTGTCTTGCTTGTTCTGCTACTCCTCCAGAGTTGGTCGTACGACATACCTTTGTACAGCAAATGCTATGAACTACGTCCAATGCTCGTACTACAGCTCAGGGGTGAGGGGGCGTGGGGTTGTCGCTAGCTTGATGATTTCAGTGAGGGTTGTTTAATACTGGAGAGCCGACAGTTATCAAAGGACTACTACGTACATTATCAGACAACATCGCCCAAAAAGCTCAGACTCTTTGAGCAACTGCTTTTTTGGTGACTACGATATCTAGCCAACTGATAGCCAAAGATGGGCCGTTGGGTTTTGCAGTGCTATTTCAATGAAGATCGGTCTTGAGAGATTTTGTCATGATACAAGATCTAGATAGCCAACTAAGTAACGAGATCTTGGATCTAGGGATTGCTGGGATGTACACCAAGACCGTACCACCAGAGGTATTACAACAATACAATGCTCTTATCCAAGAATATAAGGGTTGACAGATACCACTACGATCACCCAATTCTACACTTTCAGCATGAGTCACATACGACAAAGTCCTCACCATGCTACGAAGACTCAATGGTAGATACAAGACCTTTGTCTCTACAGATAATAGTAACCCCTTTACGGTATCTAGGACCTATGAGAGAAACAACGGTCAGATTTTGATTGCTTTTGCGTCCGGATATGATCAATTACTCGAAAATGCTTATCAGTGTACCAGAGGAGTAGTAAACCAGTGTTCCACAGCACTCAAAAATTTTGGTGAAAGTATCAAAAAAATCTGATCCGATACAAAAGACCAAGCTAAAGAGTCTTTGAATACTATCAAAGAATCACGAAAAAGACTCAAAGTTACGTTATGATTTCGTGATAGTCAGTATATCGATGAGCAACTGAGAGAATTCAATGGATATAAGCAGTTCGCGACATGACGAAGCCTCAAAAACATGATACCTAGAGTCAATGTAGATATTCCTAATCCTCTATCTTCGGCAGACAAAAAGATTTTGCATGTGGTGGATAATAAGGTGCAGACCGATCGAGTAGCCAAACAAGAGCTGGATCTCAAACAATCTCAAAGAGACGCGGCGAGAGCTCAAAGAGATCAAGAACAAAACCAGAAAAAATCTGATAATGCTATCCAGCCAGTAGATGGATCGTTCGACGTGCGAGATCCTAGTATCGTAGCAAGATCTAGTAACGAAGCTTTTGCACAAGCTATGGCAAAGACGATGCTCTCTATCGCCAACCAGCAAGAACAAGATGCCACTCGCGCGTTGATAGCAGATCCTAGGTATACAACGATACAGATTTGATCTGTCATACAGAGTGTTCAGTCTTCTAATAATGCTATCTGATCCAAAGATACTCCATGATCTATCGTCAGTTCATTGTGACAGTCTTGTGAATTACAATGTGCGAACAAAGGCGGGACTTGCTGGTATTAGTAAAGAGTAGAAAACAACAGATTTCTTATATGTTTTCTCTTTCTTTACTTCTCTTGTTTATTTATTTGACCTGTTTATATTACTTATATTTCTCATCCACTGATTATTTTGCTACTTATTTCTTACATTGTTTGCATATTTGTGTATGGTGACGAGTCCATTGGACTAGAGTAGAGAGCGATATGTCGAATTGTCTTGCTACGTGTCTAGCAGAAGATCACAGGTGTTTGTATGTCTCTACGACTTGTTGTTTGAATGCTTCTGTGTACGTATCATATTTTCCTCCTAGACTAAAATATTCATTACATGGGAGGCATTTATATCTCTGCGCTCCAGAGGGGAGTTTTCCGTTTTTGCGGACTTGGCTTGTGTGACAATTGATACACTCCATGAGATGATTCTAACACAATACATAATAAATGAATAATGCTTATATCATTTTATTCGGATTTTTTCAAGATATTTGATGATTCATGTTCGATCCAGACTAGTTTAGTCCTGCTTGTGTGTCAGGATTGGATCTGTATGAGGCGTCTAGGTATATCAAAATACTGCGCCAATAGTATGATTACTGCTTGGTTAGCTGCTCCATCGATAGGTCTAGCTGTCGTTTTGATCAGCAGATGTGGGCGTCCATGTAGATCGATTCATTGATTGATGATGTGATCACGAGCTGATCAGGGTTTGACTATGATGAGGTAATGCATGAGAGAGATAGTATCAATAATAATAACGAAGATAATATATGAAGATACAATAAATCTGATCTTATTTGTTTGGTAGAGCATGAAGGTATTCGTGAAGGTATGGGGATGTATAGATTATGTGTGTAGATGAGGCATATGTGTCAGATTTCATATTTTTTTAATATGTCTATGGTTTTTTTGACAAATATTGATAGATGTCGTATAATACTATCTAATGAATATCATAATGCCAAATAAGGTATCCATTTAACTTTATTGTTTTATATAATATATTTTTTCTTCCATGAGACAACAGTTTTTGAAGTATGTGTATAGCATGAGTATACTTGCATGAATCATATGATGATTGGGTATACAGTGAGTATCAGCAGGTTCTCTAAGTTCCAATCGGAATAACGATGGGTTTCTTCAGCAGTCGTTCTGGACTGATAGTCCTACTACAGGGGAGATTGTCAATGCTGTGTATGGAGATGCTAATACAGCCTATAGTGCTATATGGTCAGGATGAAACACCTGTATCCCTGGCAATATGAGCGTCGTATATCTCAATAGTGGCACCAATACGATTCCTACTAATTTATCATCCAATACTATCTATGTGCTCAGTGGTACATACAATACCTCCTTACAGATTAGGATGTGATGATCTTGTACAGCGTTGGTAGGGGCTACTCCTCTCACGAGTGTTGTCAAGACGACAGATGGTTCATTTATAACGATCTCCGGTAGTAATATTATCTTAGATAATCTCTTGATTGATGGTAATGATAAAACCAATGGTGTTTTTGAGGGTATTACTAATATAGGAATTGATAGTTACGTTTTTGACGGACAAGAAAATATTTCAATGAATAATATTAGTAGTTATAATGCTGGTAGATGAATAGAAACAAGAATAGGCTGATATCATATTTATATCACAAATAGTAATATATTTAATAATGTTATTGGAATAGATCTAGATGGAACGCATAGAGTACTCATTCATAATTCTCATATCTTCAATAATGAGCAATGATTTGCATTATCTACAAACGGATGGACAGATATTGTCATAGCAAATTCTCAGATCTATAATAATGATGTATTGTTTTATAATCAGTATTCATGCTCTTATACTGATAAAATAACAATCAATAATACTCAGATATATAATAATAGTGATACAACAAACTGTGCAACAATACTCAGTGCAGCGGCTGTTAACATGATTGCATCAGATTTTTATTACAATGCTAATGCATCAGTAGATGGAACATTCCCTATACGATGAATAGGTAGATTTTTCGCTAATGACGGTATACCTGGTGATGACTATGCAGGACTATTCACATCCGAGTATGATCCTATCAGGAATACACAGACATGATGACTCATTACGGGACTGACGATGAGTGCTCAGTATCACGCATTACCTAGAGATGTGAGTAATCTCGTCATCCATAATAACGACCCACTAGTTATATGAAGAGATGTGACACGAGATCCCGTATTGCCACTGTCATTTAATTATACTTCCACTATTACAAGGAAGCAAGTTCCCCTGTTTTTTTATAGTATGACATCATGAGTATGTAGCGATCCTTTTTATACATCTCGACAAGAATGTGTCTCCAATTTTGGTACTTTACGATCATGAGATCTCTACGTACCCAATGTCGTCATAGATACTGGTAACTATATCTGACAGCCATCATACGGACCTCAATCACCGTGAGCTCCTGCAAGTGTTGAATGTTTTGATTTGACTCCGGCTAATGTAGCAAACAATCAAAGCGCTTGATTTCCATCGTTGTGTACTAAGGTACTTATTTCGCCAGCATCGTGACCAGTATGACTGATCGTCCCTATTAGCATTGAATATATCAATAGTACTCTATCTGCTCTCACGAATCAGCAATTTAGAGTGTCTTGGTTTCCTATAGTAGCAACATCTGTGCCATCTGCAGTACCGCAGTCTCGCCAGCTATATGGAGTGTATTTCAAATCATACGCTCCTGATAATGTCACTATCTCTCCTTAGGTATAAAACATCCACGATCTATCTATCAAGACGTGATGATTTGTCATCTTTCAACAAATATCACGAACGAACAAAAATATTATAAAAATATAAAAAAATCTGACCATCATCAATATCGATATGTGTCAGATTTTTTTTGGTTATATCTTTTTTGGTTATATCTTGGTGGTATATATCTCTTCCCCGTGTTTCTTAATATGTTCTTAGTTGGTTTCGTGAAATCACCTCATTCGATATTGCATTATATCCTCAAATAACTAGTATGAATGTATGAAATCCTTCAACGTCCAAGACTTTTATTTCAAAGAAGCCAAAAAGCACGGCTATGTCGCCAGGAGTGCGTACAAACTCAAAGAAATACAAGAAAAGTTTGGGATATTGACCGCTAATACGCATAGCGTCATGGATATCTGATGCGCACCAGGATCACGGATGCAATATACCCAAGAGACGCTAGACGAACTCAAGGTCAAACAATATCAGGTTTTGTGATGTGATTTAAAACCATCGATCGTCCAGCTGCCACATGTTCATACCTATGTTCAAGATGTTCAAGATCTTGACGCAGTCAAGGCGCTGATGACTCATCATCAGATAGACAAATTTGATGTCATGCTCAGTGATCTAGCGCCCAATACTATCTGAGTCAAGCATGTTGATGCTCTCAGAGCTATGGGTATCATCGAAAAAACTCTACCTTTGTATGTCGATTTCCTCAAACCTAACGGCCGCTTTGCGATCAAGATTTTTATGTGACCAGGTTTTGATGAATTTGTCAAAGAACTCAAGACTCTCTTTGGTTCTAAGCTCATCAAAGTATTCAAGCCCAAAGCATGCAGGCCAGATAGCAAAGAAATATATGTAATAAAAGTATAATGAAATGCGAAGAATACCTTACGAAATGCTAAAGAAGAAATGAGGATTATAGCTCATCATAAAGTTTTCGTTTCTATTCGTCATTGGCTATTCGTCATCCGTTATTTTTATTGATAACTATAGGTTTTCAAACACACCCCGTTTTGTCTCATAGTCAACTCTAATCTGCGTATTGGGGTCTGATTTCTTTACAATTCGAGCCATTACGGTAATATCATGTCATCATAGACAACTCAATAGATGGCTCCACCAACAAAACCTCTATGGCGGTTGCTGTGATGGAGGTATGCCTCCTTAAACTATACATTAGCCTGTCTACCATGTCCGGCGTGTATGAATATGAAGAGGGCGTCTGGTCTTTTTGTTCTCGATAGGGATAGTGTGAGAATACTATATCTATCGAGGCCTCTGGGTCTCCTAGGCGTCCTCTCAAGAGGATGCTAGTGGTATTTCCACTAGTGTTTTTTTTATGTTTTCAAAATAAATGAAATTATACCAAACTTCTTTCGAAATCTGATATTCCTACGCTCCGCTTGAAACATAAGTTTCTCAACGAGCTTTGCATAACTGAATCATCCAAAGAAATACTATACCAGATTTCTTTGGCGGTTCAGTATATCTGTTGAGCTTTGATATCTATTGATCTTAATGATTCTTAGTATCGTGCTTGTATCCAGGTATTTCGTAGATAGCTGCGTCGTGCTTGCTGGGTCGAAGTATAAATGATATTTCCATTGATTGATTGATCAGTTTCATCTTCTCTTTGGTCTCCTGTGCTGAGCGCTTGATCAGGAGCTTGATCCAATAGTTGTACAAAACGTTCTCACGGCAGGAGTTTGTTCGTCTCATGCGCAATAAATTCTAATGCATAGGGTGAATTAAGAAGAGGCTTTTCTATCTGCTCCAAGAATGAGATCTCTTTTTCTAGTTGTGTGATTTGGTATTTGATCGAGTCGATTGATATCAAGATAGCACTATAATTTACATATGTCCTGATACTGATGACCATCAAAAAAAGGTTGAGTACTAGCAACCCGTATTTGAAGAAAAAATAATTTTTGGCAGAAAGTCTCTTCATCTGTACAATATCACTAAAAATCTGACACAAATATCCTACTATATCAAATTATCATGGTCGTTCAATGACTCTTTTGATACTAGGTGATAGTTTGACTAAGATCTCGTATATTATGGTGCCTGCAGATTGCGCAATATCTTCTAGCTGCTGTGGGTGCTGAATCGTATCCAAGAGCGTAATTGTATCACCCACATGGATAGGATGTTCGTCAGTTTCCATACTACACAGATTCATGCAAATATTGCCTCTTTGATGTATCTGATGATTATTTCGTCCAAAGACTAATCTGTTCGATGTAGCTCTGGGAAGACCTTCATAATATCCAAAAGGTATGGTAGCTATCGTGGTTGGCTGTTCAGATTTTCGTGTTTTATTATAGCTGACTCATTCTCATGCTCAGATATGCTGTACGCTGGTGACAGTACTAGTGATACGTAGTGCTGGTTTGAGTTGAGATCATCTGGCATAGCCTGGATCCTGAGGCTGTAGGGGAGAGTAGCCGTAGGTAATCAGTCCTGGTCTTCGTGCGTTGATGATTGGGTGGTCGTGGATCTTGAGGATAGCTCAGCTTGCTCAGATATGCCTATAGCGTACCGTGAGACCAGCATCTAGGATGATGTGATAGTATTGTGTGAATATTGCTATCTGCTCCTGCATACTGTTAGTATCGATCGTATCTGCGTCACTGAGATGAGACATCAGACCTACCAGCTGTATCTGTTGGTGTTGTTTGATCAGATCGAGAGCCTTGATGAAGTCATCATGCTGTAATCATTCTCTATTCATCCCTGTATTGACGAATAGATGGATACGAACTTTGCGTTTGAGATGTATAAGACTATACAGTATCTGCAGTGTGGATACACTGATATGAGTCCTACGCAGGTCTAATAGTCTATAGTTGCTAGCAGCAGTCTCTCACAGCAGCAGTATGTCTTTGGATGAGTAGTCGCGTACGATCTGATATTCTGGCAGGCTATCGACCACGATCATCGGGACATTAGTAGTATTGATTATTTGCGCGATCTGTTTGAGTCCGTGTCCGTATGCATTAGATTTGAGTACAGGGAAGATCGTATCATGAGGGTGTCGTTGCTGTATAGTGTGGATATTGTGGATGATGTGTTCGGCTTTGATGTAGATAGTATTGAGGCTTGCGATCGATCATGCAGACTGAGTCCTCCACCAGCGAAGTATAGCACGTATCATAGATAGGATATCTGGTAGATAAAACATTTATACTGAACCACCAAAGAAATCTGGTATAGTATGTCTTTGGATAATATAGTTATGCAAAGCTCGTTGAGAGACTTATGTTCCAAGCTGAGCGTAGGAATATCAGATTTCGAAAGAAGTTTGGTATATCACTACCGTTCTGACTCTCCAAAATCAATGATAAAAAAATCTGACCAATGTATAGTCAGATTTTTGTGATATTTTTGTGATATTGTTACTGGTATGATGATTGATTATAGGTTTTGATTATAGGTTTTGATCATATATTCCTACTGAGATCGTTCGTTCAGGAGCGCTTCGAAAGGATCTAGAGATCATCCGTAGGTATTATAGATGATCGTGTTACCACCGTTGCTCTTGGATGTGATAGCTCCTCTTAGAGAGTCTTGCAGGTCTCGTATCAGACCTTTTGCATATATTCATAGTCACTGCAATCTATCGGGATCTGTAGATGTTAATTTGTCGAGTATTCTTTGTACGATGAATCTTTCTCTTGTGATATCGCCTCCATAGGATTCAAGCCTTCTCTTGAGCACATCTAAGAGTCTGTGATTGTACCCTAGTGTGATGTTGGGATCGTTTCGGATGATCTCAGTCAGCAGATATGCTATTTCACCTCTCGTGACAGATCAGTTACCACTAGGAAATCTATCCAAAGAAGCTGGATCATATCCCTTCATCTTGAGTAATTCACTCAAGACTCATCTGACTTCATTTTGAGTGATTTTGCGATGAGGATTGAAATATTTGAGTCCTGATGATCAAATTCCAATACCCATGATATCCGCTCGACCCAGGCTATCGATTTGATTGATAAATCTGACATAGGTAGATCATGGTTCGATATCTACGAATCTGGAAGAGATCGTATCGTTGATATATCATTGATTGAGTGAGAGAATTCTACCTACGATGATAGCAAATTCTCCACGCACGAGATGTTTGTTGGGCGCGAACCAGCTTCTTCCATTTTGAGAATATCCTATCATGATACCATTGTTGATCATCGTCGCAATATGCGAGAGATACGGACTATTAGTGATATCACTCATGAGTGATGGTGGATTTGCTCTTTGGATGATTTGATTATATTTGTTGACCAGATCAGTGATGACGATCAGCGGACTAGCAGTTCCAGTATTATAATATCCCGTGTAGTATCCTGTATAGTACGGTATGCTGTTATTGCCAGATATGATGATCGTAGCGCTTCTGGTATTGTTTGATGTGTTGGTGTCAGGTGTAGTACTCGTGATGGATGCAGTGTTTTGGATAGTCTGACCTGATAATCACAAGACGATTCCCGTGATGATAATCTGTCCACTGGATCCTGTTCATAGGTTGGGGAGATTGTATCTGATCAGCGATCATGATATGAGTGAAGGTATGAGAGATCCTGTCTGATACGTAAATAATGATCCTACCGTATAGTCCAGAAACACTCCCGTAGCAGCATAATTGGGTGAAGTAGCATTGTTGTAGGTAATCACAAAAGAAACCTGACTATTTGATACTGCAGTAGCTACAGATCCTGTATGAGAGACTGAGAGATCGACATTGACAGGACCTACAGGTATAGGCGCTGTGTATACCTGTCCTGTGGCTGTAGCTCCGAATGGAGAGAAGTATCCGGTACTTTGTTGTAATGCTGGGAAGAGAAGCTGCCTCCTGGCGATATAGTTATGCATGAGAGTGAGTTCGCTAGCGTTGAGGACTCTGTTATACATCATAACGAGAGCGATATCGCCATTGGGATGTTTTCCAAGACTGACTGGTAAGTTTGTCAGATTTATTCATGTTTGAGTATATGATCAAGATCATTTTAGAGATAATAAAACTCCATCTCTATAGATAGCCATTGATCAAGCAGCTCACATTTTTCATTGCACTGTTCGTAATCCGGCACTTGTTTGTAATTGAGGATTGAGTAAAAAGTTTGTTGTAGGATCCAGTGTGAGACGTCATCCGCTCTCAGGGTCTCAGAGAGTAAACGAAACAAATCAACTAGTATCTACTGTAGAAAATGAAAATCACGTTATTGAGCTTCATATAATTTGGTTATATCAAGTTGTATTATTATTTTTAGAGATAACAAAGAGAGTTGTCTCTGTCAATGTCGCTGAACTAGCATTGAGTCATATTCTTTGGAGTGTAGCATAATTATTTCATGAGCCGATAAAAGTAGTATACGCCCTATTGTTGTTAGACCAAATGGTGAAGTACTTTGATGAGATTCATGCAAAAAAGTGATCAAACTCATCAAGAGGATTTAAAAAATTATTCATAAAAGCAGATCTATCGTTTCGTGATCATAGATGTTGATTATTTGCCAAGCCCGTAATATATTGGCTATCCAACCACAACATCAATCCACTCGATACTTCAGGAGAGATAAGTCCGCCCGAATACGTGATGATAGCTGTCTGATAGGGGAGCATCGATCCAATATTTCGATACAGCTGACGCCCACTAGTTGATGTCGCCTGTGCTGGTATGATGGCGTTGGTTGCTCCTGATATCGTGATATTAGCGCTATGATATTGTAGACCACTCATGAGAAAATCTGACACGACTACTCCTGTAGCGCGATTGGCACTATTATTGTAGATATTGAGTGTATATTGGATATGCTCTACTCCGGGACCAGGATATACGAGCTGAGCTGTTTTGCTCGAGACTTGGATATTGACCTGAGCATACGATATATTAGACAACAGCCCCAATCCCACCAATCCTACTATGACGAATCTACCAAATATCTGTGATGCTATATGTAGGAGAGAGTCAGAGGTATGTGGACGGTTGGTATATGAGTTATGCGTGTTGCTATACGCGATATTGCGATCTGTCATCTGTGGGTGTTGTGGGTGTATCATGGTGATCGACCATTATGCTAAAGACATAAAAATCATACTTACGATGAGTATACTGATTTGAGATAATTCTGTCAAATTTACGTCAGGTGGATGTAGGAGAGGGACTGGATCATCCGTGATTGAGTATGTTTGTACTGCCAATGAATATTGTAGAATGAACAAACCTGCAAAATATACGATATATTTTTTGCAAAAAAACACAGTATCGATATACTTACAGAGATTTTAGATTCTCGAGGCAAAAAATGCGGATGAAGCATAGTGATATGATCTTTCTTAATATTCAGATTTTGCTTATAACTTGTAGCTTGTAATTCTTTCTCATGCTCAACAATCTCATCAAGACTATCCTCGAGCTCAGTGATGTCCAGACGATCAAACCTAGCTTTGAACTCATCGGCATCCTGAGTCAAGCTGTCGCATCTCGTGTGCAGGCAGTGATTTTTGATGGTGAAGGCAAGAAATTGGCTATCTTAACTACGAACAACTTTCCTACTCAGCTCCAACAGATCATCGAACGCCTCGAATCTCAATGATATACCTGCAAACTGTACTACACTGATCCAGCTAGTATCGAATATGCTCTGACCCGATATGACCTCAAAGCAAAAGCAGAATCTGAACAACAAACATTGTTACAATCACAAAAAGACGCTGCCTGAGTCAACGCCCTCGAGCTGATCAATACTACCTATGAGCAAAAAGGCAACAGAGATGAAGGTGATGTGATCGTGGATTTGGTCAGATTTAGTTTTCAGGCTGGAGCGAGCGATTTACATTTTCAGCCAGAAGAAGACGGCGTGCATATGAGAGTCAGGATCGACGGAGTACTCAAGCAGGTCTTGTTTTTTGATCATAAAGAATTCGCCAGATATCTGCAAAAGATCAAATTCATCTCAGGGATGAAAATGAATATCGACTATGTTCCCCAGGATGGAAGGTTTAGCTTCGTGGTCGAGCAACACGGTGAATCTAAGACCATCGACGTCCGTGTCAACTGTATGCCTGGTTTGCATAATGAAAGTACCGTCATGAGATATCTAGATGGTACCAAAGGTATCCAACGTTTTGAAGATATCGGGTTTTGGGGAGAGAATTATGAGACTCTCAAGACCTGACTCCAAGAAAACTTCGGGATGGTGCTCGTGACTGGTCCTACAGGTAGTGGTAAAACAACCACGCTATACAGCATGCTCAACACCCTCAATGATGGCTCTCGCAAGATCATCACGCTCGAAGATCCGATCGAGTATATGGTATCAGGGCTTCAACAATCTCAGATCAACTACACCAAAGGATATGACTATGCAATTGGGCTCAAAGCTATCCTGCGTCATGATCCAGAAATCATTCTCATCGGAGAGACTCGTGATGCAGAGACTGCTCAGATAGCTCTCAATGCTGCACTCACAGGACATCTCGTGTTCACAACACTCCATACCAATGGTGCTCTGGAGGCGATTGACCGTATCATCAATATGGGAGTCAAAGGGTATATGCTAGCCCCAGCTCTGAGTATGGTCATGGGTCAGAGATTAGTCAGGAAATTGTGTAGCTGTGCAACCCGCCAACCAGCAGATTATGCTCAGACACAGCAGATCAAAGAATGAATCAAAAAAATATTAGAAATCAGACCCTGAATACGTACAGTGGGTTGAAATCCTTTGGAGTTTGATGGATCACTCATGCATCCGGTAGGGTGTGCGGTATGTAATGGTACCGGATACAAAGGACGTATCGCAGTCGTAGAAATTCTTGCTATTTCTTCTGAGCTCAAGGTCATGATTACTGAGGGAAGATCTACCTTCGATATCTATGCCAAAGCACGTGAGTTAGGTTTTCTCACTCTCCAAGAAGATACTCTGATCAAAGTACTTGACGGACTCACAACGATCGAAGAAATGAGGAGGGTCGTGTAGCGGCAATCACGGATCGTCATCGAAACATCTCCCTAAGAATCTGAATACTTATATTTCTTGAAATCCGATAAAAAAATCACACGAAATTTTGCTCTCAAAAACTTGAGAGCAATGATCTCTTGCATTTTTTTTATTATTCGATATTATACCTATACCTATGGTATAGGATTTTTTATATAACCATATATTGCAGATGATCCAATCTCATCCAGATACATACGCAGCACTTGATCTCAACCTCAAAAAAGCTCAGGGAATGCTCAAAAAAATAGGCACGATGCTACAATCAGACGAATATTGCTGAGATATTGCACAGCAAATCAATGCAACCACATGACTACTCAAAAAAATGAATACGATTCTATTAAAATCTCATCTGCTTTGTTGTGGTAAAAACAAACTTTTTTCAACAGACCAAAAAGAAGTTGACTCTTTTGTTGAAGAGTTTTTTAGGCTAGCAAATGTAAGCAACAAGAAATAATCAGTCGGATCGTTCTTTAATTGATTGCCAAAAAAAACTATGAAACAATTATTTAATATCCAATGAATGCACTGCAAGTCGTGCGAAATTGTTATCAAAAAATGACTTAATGAGCTAGATGGTTGTAAAGTCCTATCTCTTTCTCATAAAACATGAAAGCTAGAAATACAGGTGGATGATATCATTGATGAACAAGATATTGAGTGAGTTCTTCAAGAACATTGATATAGTTTGAAGACTATTGCATGATGACTTTCATCACAAGATTTTTCAATCAAATTATTGTGGCTTGTTGTAGCAATAATTCTGTGAGTTATGGTTATGAATATTGATGTCACTCAATTCATGCCTCAATATTCGTCTCTTACTGTTGGAGTCGCAATCTTGGTTTGATGAGTTGCAAGTATTTCAACGTGTCTGGCAGTGACATGAGGATTACTTATCTGATATAATGCTCATGTAGAGTCAGAAAACATCATGACTACACAAGTGCTTTTTCATCTTTGAAGATTGGGAGGGTTCGCATTAGGAGGATTACTGCTGGGAGCTGTGTGAACTCAGATTTCATGAACTCCTTTGGTTAATGCGATACTCGCAATATTGGTAGGTGTTTTGCTCGTATATTTGTGAGGACAGATGCTGTGACTTGTCCCCAACATGAGTAAGCGATGATTCCATTTACCAGAATTTCTGAGTAAACCTATACATCATCTCAAAAATCCTGTCTATGCTCCATTAGTATGAGCACTCACATTTCTCCTTCCTTGTGGTTTTACCCAAAGTATGCAATTATTTGCACTACAATCATGAGATCCATTTACGGGATTTATGATTATGACATGATTTGCGCTCGGGACTCTACCCGTCTTGTTCGCCGTAGGAGCCGGAACACATTATATCAAAAAAAAGCTAAAGCTGATACAGCCACTGATCGCGACCTTACTGTTGGTTTTTGGTGTGTTCACTATCACGAACGCGTATCAGCTCATCAATGCTTTACAGACGGTATGACCACAGACATCCTCTTGAATCAGCAATAATCTCCCAATAGAAACAAGAGAAATCTGACACGATGGCAGTCAATTTGTTCCCGAGACAATCAAACTACAACAAGGGAAAAACTATATCCTGCGTGTGACCCCAACTCAGGATGGAATAGGATGTATGTATCAGGTCGTCGTACCTGGTAAATGACCACAAGACATCAAACAAGGTCAGGTTTTTGAAATATTTGTGGATGGTGCATCCACGAAAACGATTCCCTTGGTATGTTCATCTATGGGAATGAGACAGTGAGAGATTGTCGTAGAATAATTCGCATATATGGTAGACTTTTACTATTTTCCATCCCAAACACATGACCAAACAAACCTATGCTATACAATGAATGAGTTGTGCGAGTTGTGCAAACCATATCGAGAAATCACTCAAAAAGACTGAAGGTATAGAATCTTGTGAGGTCAACTATGCTACAGAACAAGCTACTGTGACGTTTGATGACACCAAAACAAACATCAACAACATGAATCAGGTCATTGAACCGATGGGTTATAAGCTGAAAGATCATAATGCTATGATTCAACACACAATGCCGGATGGCACCATGATGAGTGCTGATGAGCATGCAGCGCACCTTGGAATGAATCAGACAAAAGTTGAAAAACTCGAAGAAATTTCTACGATGAAAAAAAATGTGAATATACTCATTCCATTCATAGTCTTAAGTTTTGTGTATATGATTGCAGATATTGGCTGAAAATCATTTTGAGTTTTCCCTGTGATGCCTGAGCGACTTTACGAACTCTGGCATCATCTTTTCCCTATCATGGCAACCTATGTATTGTTTGTGATTGGCAAGCAGTACATTATCGCACTACGAAGATTTATAAAAACAGGAATAGCTGGTATGGATACCCTTATTGGACTTGGGACATTGACAGCATTCTTGTATAGCTTTAGTGTCGGTGCATTTGAAGGGATATTAGCTCCTTATCTTGATGTCAGTATTCACTATTACGATGTCGTGATTGTGGTGATTGGATTTATTTATTATGGCAAATATCTAGAAACGATATCCAAACTCAAAACCTGAGAAGCAATTGAGAAACTCATGGATTTACAAGCAAAAACCGCTCTCATCGAAAAGGATGGTGTAGAAATAGAAGTCTCGCTGGATCAAGTGATGCAAGGAGATATTGTCATCATCAAACCATGAACCAAAATTTCTGTAGATTGAATGATCACACAAGGAGAAAGTAGCGTGGATGAGTCAATGATTACCTGAGAATCCATGCCAAGCGAAAAAAAAATCTGAGACAAGGTCGTAGGATGAACGATGAATCAACAAGGTTTTCTCAAGGTCAAAGCGACATCGCTTGGTGCAGACAGTGTCTTGTCACATATCATCACGATGGTACAGCAAGCCCAAGGATCAAAAGCTCCTATCCAAAAACTTGCAGATCAGATTTCAGCTGTTTTTGTGCCTATTGTTCTTGTTATCGCTTTTGTGAGTTTGATCGTATGGATTATAGTAGGGAATATGGTATTTGGAATCGTAGCGTTTGTAAGCGTTCTTGTCATTGCTTGTCCTTGCGCTCTTTGATTAGCGACCCCCACAGCTATTATTGTCTGAGTAGGAAAATGAGCAGAACACGGCATTCTCATCAAAAATGCAGAAAGTCTTCAAAAGGTCCTGAAAGTTACAACAGTGGTCTTCGATAAAACAGGAACCATAACTAAAGGAAAACCTGAACTCGTAGATTATAGCGGAGAAAACAAAACGAATGACCTTGCTATATTGGCAAGTCTAGAATCGAAATCTGAACACCCTATAGCTCTTGCTATTGTGAATGCAGCAAACAGTGCATGAATACCTATGCAAACTGTTAGTTGATTCGAAACCATCCCAGGAAAATGATTGACTGGAATCATCGAAGGTAAACAATGGTATGCAGGAAATGCAGCATTGATCAAAGATCTATGACTGGAAAACAATGCTCTAACAGAATCTAGTATTTCTTCTCAAGGGAAGACTCCTATCTTTTTGATGGATGAGAAAAAGGTCCATGCAGTATTTGGCATTGCTGATACGATCAAAGATAATGCCAAACAAGCATTGGAAGAACTACACAAACTAGGAATAAAATCCGTCATGTTGACTTGAGATCACAAAGATACAGCTCATTATATCGCTTCACTCGTATGAATCGATACAGTATATGCCGAAGTCTTGCCTGATCAAAAAGAAAAAATCATCAAAGAACTGCAAGCAACATGAGAAATTGTAGCTATGTGTGGTGATGGTGTAAATGATGCACCAGCATTGGCTCGCTCAGATATTGGAATCGCCATGAGCACAGGAGCGGATGTCGCTATTGAGACAGCAGATATTACCTTGCTTGCTGGTGATATTTCCAAAGTCGTACAATCTATTAAACTTTCCAAAGACACTATGAGTGCTATCAAACAAAATCTATTCTTCGCGTTCTTTTATAATGTCGTAGGAATCCCTATTGCTACAGGTATGTTTTATACTCGATGAATCGTTCTTAATCCGCTTTTTGCTGGGTTAGCAATGGCTTTGAGTAGCGTGAGTGTTGTAGGGAATAGCTTGAGATTAAAAAACACCAAGCTCTAAAGATATAGGTTTTGTCAGGTTTTTGTTTATCTAATTATGCGATTTGAGTTGTAATTTAGTACTTTTATTGTTATTGTTCACAACGGATAAGATAATCTTATATTTGGAATGAGTACAATTTGGTTTTGTATAGAAATCCTTTTTGACATCTGGTTGAATACAAATAGTAACGATCCATCATATCATACTAGAGAAAAACTGAGAAAATCATTAAATCTTAAATCTTAAATGATAGCTTCTATTCGTCTCTTTTTTGTTTGTGTTTCTTGTTTGGTGTATTTGTCGGGTACGTCTGTTTTTTCTCATATGCTCATTATGCAAGACCATCATGCAGTTGAGATCTCAGAACATTCTCATGAAAATTGAAACTCGCATGATCATATTGAAAATGTAACTTGTTCATCAGTTGATTGTTATGTTGACTGTACGAGTATCGAAAGAATAAAAGTAACAAATCTTTCGTCATGACCAAAAATACATTTTCTGGAAATTATAAGTCATATTTTTACTACATGATGTTTTGATTGAGATTTACGAAAGACATTACAACTAAAAACATATAGCAAACTCAGTATTTCTGATCATTTCTCATATAGATCAAAATTTCTTGAATTTGCCGATCTTGTAGGAATCATTCTTATTACAAGCTAAAAAGTATTACAAGCTCAATAGTACTAAATATACTATATTTTTTGTGTTATTTTTTAATTTTTTTTTGTATGCTATGAATATTCTTAACTCTATTGATTCTCTTTTTAATAAGTTAGATTTGTATCTTGATAATACACTACCTCAGATTAAAGATATTCGTTTTTGATCTCTTATCGTGCCTCGTAAATTACAACTCTATAGTGTATTTTTATGATGATTCCTCACAGCAACTATATTTTTAGTGCAAGTAGGTGTTACTTTTGCTGGTCCGTGACATGGTGGTGACGAAGCAGCAGAACACTTATGAGATGTTTCGGGTGCTATGGTTTCCTGACCGCAATTTATATCTCCTATCCAAATTGATAGCTCTTCAATCGGAATTCAATCCTATCCATGAATTATTATCTCTGATGAATATGGAAGTATTTATTCTTCACGTGAGTGAATTGTGTCTCAATTATTTGTTACTTTATGAGATACCGTTAAGAAATGACAAAAAGTAGCTACAATATCAATTGCTTCAAATACTCCAGAAATCATCTCAATGATAGCAGAAAAAAAAGCATCTATTGCTATCGCTGAATGACAAGTAAATGGTGCTCGTAGAGTTTCTGATTATTTGCAATGACAGTTGGGATGAAGTGGTGTTATCATTGGTGCCTACGATCAAAAAAGGACAGCGCTTGATATTTCATTTGATGTGAAGCAACAACAATTACAAGTAAAGATTGATAATCTTACAGCACAAATTAACTCAAAAAAACAACTTGTAGACGCTAATAAAATAGTAAGTCAATCAACAATTGGACTGAATAAAGAGAGACAGTCATCAATTGAATCTTTATTGCAATCATCGATTCAAAGCGCTATAAATTCATTAGCAAGAGTATTTGGGGAATGAGAAACGAATCCATTCTTATTTGATCGTGAATTTAGTCAGAATATTTATCTTTGAGGAAGAAGTGCCTCGAGTAGAAATGCCTTTCAAACAAGTATGCAAAAGGTTTTTAGTGACTTTACTAAACGAGACTCGCTAGATATTAACTGAAAACTTGCATTAGGTAACCTTGTTCAACAGACTTTGAAAGAATGAGTGTCGCTTTTGTCGTATACAATTATTAACTCAGAGTATAGTGCTGAAAAAATTAGTGAAGATACTGAAATTCTAATCAATGCCCAGAATAATGAAAAATATTGAATAACTATTATTTTATCAAAATATAAGGAACTTCAGCAAGAGTTATTATGATCAAACGCCGTTGCTTCATGAAATATTATTCAAGCTAATGTTGAATTGGCTTGATTAGAACAAGAAATAGCTTTATTGAATAAAGAAATACAGTTGCTGAAAAACGAAAAGAAAAAAGAACTTGCAGACTTACAGTGAGATCAATCTATTCAATGATTAGATATTCAACAACTTGTCATACAATCGCAATCAGATATCTTTAAAGCTGAAGCTGAACTAAATGCAAACCAAAAGGCACTTTCTGCTATAATAAGTACAACAAAATCAATAAACGTTGTGGCTCCTTTTGCTGGAACTATTGCACGTAAAAATGTAAGTATTGGACAAAATGTAGAACTTACTACTCCATTATTTGATATCGCATGAAATAGCACTAACAGCAAACCTTTTGTGAGGTTTGAAGTGCCTGTATCTGACTTTGAAAAAGTACGTATATGACAGTCATTACAAATGTCACTTGCATGATCTGAGGATTATTCTTTATGAGAGATAATGAGAATTGCTCAATCAGTAAACAAAGAAAATCAGACAATTACTATTGAAGGTGATTTCACTCAAGAAGCTCCCTATCCACTTTGAACGACTTTAAGAGTTTCAGCACAATCTTTATCCTGAACTATAGCATTAGAAATTCCTACATCTGCTATCTGACAAGATGAAGACTGAAAAATGTGGGTCTATAAAGTATTGCCTAATCAAACTCTTAAAAAACGGAATCTTGATATTAGTTATACTAACCAAAGCAAATCATATATTAATAATGGACTAAAGACTACTGACGTTATTGTAAGTGATATTATTGGATGAAGTTGGATTGATGGTATGGATGTATCATCATTATTAAAAATAAACGAATAATTTTATTTCCTAACCCGTCATCGATGTTTAATCGAATTGTCCAACAATCACTCAAACATAGAGTAGTGCTTATTATGACATATGTTATTGTTTCACTTGCTGGTGTGTGGTCAGTTTTGAATTTGCCAGTAGATGTCCTGCCGGATCTCAATAGACCTCGTGTGACCGTTTTTGCGGAAGCTGAGTGATTAGGTGCTCAAGAAGTAGAAAAACTTGTATCGATGCCACTAGAAAGAATATTTGCAAATATTCCTGGTGTTGTAGCTGTACGTAGTAGCTCAGCTTTAGAATTGTCTGTTATCAATATTGAGTTTGATTGGTGAACAGATATTAATCTTGCTCGTCAGCGAGCAAATGAAAGACTCATTGCTACACAATTGCCAGAATGAGTTCACAGCACTATGGCTCCTCAAACTGCTTTGTTATGAGAAGTATTATGGGTTTGATTGACAGCAACGGGAGATGTTTCACAAGCAGAATTAAGATGAATCGCTGAAAGTACCATAAGACAATCACTTATTAGTCTGCCATGAGTAGCAAATTTGTTGATTATGTGATGAACGCCGAAACAGTATAATATTCTTTTGGATCCACAGCAAATGGTTAATCGTTGAATAGAACTTGATGCTGTTGAATCGGCATTAGCATCGATTACAACCCCAGCATGATGATGAGTTGTATTGCAACCTAATATTGAATATCCCGTTTCTTTGCAGGCATTTGATGGTAATATAAAGACTCTCTGATTAATTGTTATTTGACATGGAAAAAATTGAGGAAAAGTTCTTTTAAATGATATTGCAAAAATTACTGAATGAAGCAATATGCAGAGAAGAGGTGATGCAATCATTGATGGTAAAGCTTGAGTCATTATTCGTATTTCTAAAGTCGCAAATGCAAATACACTAGAACTAACTAAACAGATACAAACAACAATAAATGAATTAGAATTACCCACATGAGTCACAATTCATAACTCTTTATTTAAGCAAGCGGACTTTATTAATAAAGGACTATGAAATGTAAAAAGTGCTTTTTTGGAA